>JBDHSS010000322.1:0-3765 GCA_039808205.1 Paracoccaceae bacterium
CGGCCGAGGAAGTTGCGCTCGGTCAGGCTGATCTGCGCCGCGAGACCCTCGCTCGAGGAGTAGGCGCCGCCGAGGCTCAGGCTGCCGGTCGGCTGCTCCTCGACCTCGACGTCGATGATCGCCTTGCCCTCCTCGGAGCCCGGCTTGACGTTGACGGTGGCCGTCTTGAAGTACTTGAGCCCGTTGATGCGGTCCTGCGCGTCGCGCACCTCGCGGGCGTTGAAGGCATCGCCCTCGACGACGTGGAACTGCCGGCGGATCACCCGGTCGAGCGTGCGATCGTTGCCGTGGATGTCGATGCGCTCGATGAAGACGCGCTGGCCCTCGACGAGCTGGAAGTTGATGTCAACGGTCCGGTTCTCGGGATGCTTGGTGACCTGCGGCCTGATCTCGACGAAGGCATAGCCCTGCTGCCCGGCCTGGTAGCTCATCCTCTGCACCACGCGGTCGACCTGCTTGACGTTGTAGATGCCGCCGCCCGCGACCTCGGACAGGAACGGCTGGAACGCCTCGGCCGGCAGGCCGGGGATCGTCGAGCTCACCGACATCTTGCCGAAGTTGTAGCGCGCGCCCTCGGAGATGGTGAACGACAGGAAGAAGCCGTTGCGCTCGCGCGAGATGTCGGCGGTCGAGGACAGCACCTGCATGTCGATGTAGCCGCGCTGCAGGTAGAACTGCCGCAGCAGTTCCTTGTCGAGCTCCATGCGGTCGGCGTCATAGGTGACGTTGCCGAACAGCCAGCTCAGCCAGTTCGACTGGCCGCTCTGGATGATCCGGCGCAGCTGCCGGTCGGAGAAGGCGGTGTTGCCGATGAAGTTGATGCGCTGGACGTTGGTCGGGCGCCCCTCCTCGATCTCGAACACGAGATCGACGCGGTTCTCCGACTGCCGGATGATGACCGGCTTGACCGACGCCGCGTAGTTGCCGGCCTGGCGATAGGCGTCGACGATACGCTGCGCATCGGCCTCGGCCGCGGCGACCGAATAGGCGAGCCGCGGCCGGAGCTGGATCACGCCGTTCAGCTTCTCGTCGTCGAGCTTGTCGTTGCCCTCGAAGGCGATCTGGTTGATCGTCGGGTTCTCCTTGACGGTGATGACGAGCCGCCCGGCCTCGGGCTGCACGCTCACCTCCTCGAAGAGCCCGGTGTCGTAGAGCTTGCGCACCGCGAGGTTGACCTGCTCGGGCGTCACCGGCTTGCCCGGCTCGATGCCGGCGAAGACGCGCACCGTGTCGGCCTCGATGCGCTGGTTGCCGGCGACGTCGATGCGGCTGAAGACGGCCGTGCCCTGCGCGAGCACACGTTCCGACGGCAGCGCGGTCGCAAGGATCGCCATCAGCAACGCGATGACCGGAACCAGTCGGGAGAATCCCCGATTTCCCTGCCGCTGCCCCATCGGGTCTTGCCCTTCTGCCCCTGGGCGGTTCGCCCGCCCCTGTTTTCAACTCACCATTCGCATGATGTCGTTGTAGGTAGCGAATACCATCAGCAGGAGGATCAAGCCAAGACCAATCGACATCGCCATCTGCATCACCGCCGGGCTCGGCGGCCTTCCCCGCACCGCCTCGATGCCGAAGGCGACGAAATGGCCGCCGTCGAGCACCGGGATCGGGAACAGGTTGAAGAGCCCGATCGCCGTCGAGATCAGCGCGATGAGCACGATGAAGTCGAGCGGCCCCTGCGCCGCGGTCTCGCCCGAGATCTGGGCGATGCCGAGCGGCCCTTGCAGATTGTCCGCGCTGATCGCGCCGGTCAGGATGCTCTCGAGCCCGCTCAGCGACTGGGTGATGACGAGGACCATACGCTCGACGCCGTAGCCGACCGCGGTCCACGGCGCCGGGGTGGTGGTCGCCGGCAGGTAGAGCGGCGCCCCGGCCACGCCGATCATCACCCGCCGCTCGAAGCCGCCGTTGCCGTCCTCGGCGTCGCGCTCGGTCGGGGTGATCGGCAGCACCTGCGTCGCCCCGTCCCGCCAGACCTCGAGCGGGATGCTGCGCCCGCCCGAGGCGAGCACCACCGTGCGCAACGCCTCGAAGGACGCGAGCGGCTTCCCGTCGGCGGCGAGGATCACGTCGCCGGGCCTAAGCCCCGCCTTGCTCGCCGGCGACAGGGGCTCGACGTTCTGCACCAAGGGGGGCAGCGGATACGGCGCGGTGAGGGCGAGCGTCGCCCCATCGCGCTCGACCTCGACGCGGATCGGCCCCGGCTCGGGCATCTTGCTCGCGATGGCGAAGATGTCGCCGAAGCTCTCGACCGGGCTGCCGTTCACCGCCAGCACCACGTCGCCGGCGCGCAGCGGCTGCTCGGCGTTCGGCAGCGCGGCGATCTCGCCGATCGTCGGCCGGTCGGTCGGCATGCCCTGCCACATCGCGAGACCGGCAAACACCGCGATCGTCAGCAGGAAGTTGGACGCGGGCCCCGCGAGCACGGTCAGCATCCGCCGCCAGACGGCGGCGCCGTGGAAGCTCTCGGCGCGCTCGCCCGGGCTCATGCGCTCGAGTGCCTTGGCATCGGTGCGGCTGCCGGCATCGGCATCGCCGACGAACTTCACATAACCGCCGAGCGGCAGCGCCGCGACCTGCCACAGCGTGCCCCGCCGATCGCGCCGCGACCAGACCACGCGCCCGAAGCCGATCGAGAACACCTCCGAGCGGATGCCGCACCAGCGCGCGACGATGTAGTGGCCGAACTCGTGCACGAACACGACGATGCCGAGCACCACGACGAACGGCAGCACCGTGGCCAGGAAGCCGCCGACCAGGGGAATGCTTGCGATGGTGTCCATGAGCGTCACTTTCCGGCGAAGGCCACGACCCAGAGCCCGGCCATCTTGCGCGCCTCGGCGTCCATCGCGCGGACCGCTGCGAGGTCGTAGCCCGGCCCATGGGCGGCGGCGGCCGGACCGGCCGTCTCCAGCACATGTTCCACGAGCACCGCCATGTCAAGGAACCCGATCGCGCCGACGAGAAACGCGTCGAGCGCCGCCTCCTTGGCCGCGTTGAAAACCGCGCCTGACAGGCCGCCCATGTCGAGCACCTGCCGCGCCAGCCGCAGCGCCGGGAACCGCTCCGGGTCGGCGGCGGCGAAGTCGAGCCGGCCGAGTGCGGCGAAGTCGAGGCGCTCGAGCGGCAGCGTCCGGCGCTCCGGCCAGTTGAGCGCGAAGCCGATCGGCCCGCGCATGTCCGAGGGTCCGAGGTGGGCGATGATCGACCCGTCACGGAAGCCGACCATGGAGTGCACGATCGACTGCGGGTGCACGACGACCTCGATCGCCGCGGGCGGGACGTGGAACAGCGCCTGCGCCTCGATGACCTCGAGCGCCTTGTTGAACATCGTCGCGCTGTCGATGGAGATCCGCTCGCCCATGTCCCAGTTCGGGTGCGCCCGCGCCTCGGCCGGCGTGGCGAAGGCCATGCGCTCCTCGCTCCAGTCGCGGAACGGCCCGCCCGAGGCGGTCAGGATGATGCGGTCGATCGCCTCCACCGGCTCGCCGCGCAGCGCCTGGAAGATCGCGCTGTGCTCGCTGTCGACGGGGATCAGCCGGGTTCCGTGCGCGGCGCAGGTCCGGTGCACGAGCTCGCCGGCGCAAACCAGGCTCTCCTTGTTGGCGAGCGCCAGCACGCCGCCGTGCTCGGCGAGGCGCAGCCCCGGCGCGAGCCCGGCAACGCCGACGATCGCCGACATCGCCCAGTCGACCGGCTCCGCCGCCGCGGCGACCAGCGCCTCCGGCCCCGCGGCCGCGGCCGTGCCGCAGTCGCCGAGGGCCG
>JBDHSS010000323.1:0-3761 GCA_039808205.1 Paracoccaceae bacterium
CATGTCGCGTGAGGAATTCGATCACATCGTCGTCGGCGGCGGCTCGGCCGGCTGCGTCGCCGCTGCCCGTCTGGTGGCGGACGGCGGCCATCGGGTGCTGCTCCTGGAAGGCGGGCACTCCAACCGCCATCCGCTGCTCGACATGCCGCCCGGCATCTTCAAGATGATCAACGGCTCGAAATTCATGCACTACCACACGACGGTGCCGCAGCCGCACCTCGGCGGACGCGCGCATGACATCCCGCAGGGCAACGTGCTCGGCGGCGGCTCCTCGGTCAACGCGCAGGTCTACATGCGCGGCCGTCCCTCGGACTACGACGCCTGGAACGCCACGTTGCGCGGCAACAACGACGGCGCGGACTTTCCGCGGGATGGAGGACAACAATCGCCTGAACAACGACCTGCACGGCTTTGGCGGCAAGCTGCAGGTCTCCGATCCGGGTCACATCGACCAGATGTCGCGCTGGTTCGTGCAGGCGGTGCAGGGCATGGGCGAGCCCTTCAATTCCGATTTCAACGGCCCCTCGCAGCGCGGTGTCGGCTTCTACCAGTTCATGAACCGCAACGGCCGCCGCTCCTCGGCCGCCTACGCCTTCCTCTCGCCGCTCGAGGGCGACCCGCGCCTGACCGTCCGCCTCCAGTCGCGCGCCGAGCGGCTGATCATCGAGAACGGCCGCGCCGTGGGCGTCGTCTGGCGCGACAAGTCGGGGGGCGAGCAGAAGAGTTACGCCAAGGGCGAGATCATCGTCACCGCCGGCGCGCTTATCACGCCGAAGCTCCTGATGCTCTCGGGCGTCGGCCCGGCCGACCACCTGCGCGAGCTCGGCATCGCCGTGGCCGCGGACCTGCCCGGCGTCGGCCAGAACCTGATCGACCACCCGGAGGTGCCGATCATCTCCACCGCAACCGGCCGGTACGGCTACTTCAAGCAGGGCAGCGGCTGGCGCATGGTGTTGAACGGCGTCCAGTTCAAGCTCTTCGGCACCGGCCGCATCCTGTCGGCCGGGGTGGAGGCGGGCGCCTTCGTCAACCCGACCGACCCCACCGCCGAGCCCACGATCCAGGCCTTCTGCGTGCCGATCGTCTACCTCGACCGCGACACGCTGACGCTGGTCGAGAACACCTACGGCCTCACCGTCACCACCGTGGTCGTCAAGCCCAAGTCGCGCGGCGAGGTGCGGCTGCGCTCGGCCAATCCGGCCGACAAGCCGCTCATCAGCCCGAACCTCCTCAAGCACCCCGACGACATGGCCGCGATGATCGAGGGCCAGCGCTTCTTCGTCCGCGCCTTCCAGACCGAACCGCTCGCCTCGCGCGTCAAGCGGCTGGCGATCCCCGACCCGACGCGGCTCGACGACGCGGCGCTGGCCGAGCATTGCCGGCGCTTCGTCAAGACCAACTACCATCCCGCCTCGACGGCGCGCATGGGCGCCGACGGCGACCCGATGGCCGTGCTCGATGCCCGGATGCGCGTGCGGGGGGTGGACGGGCTGCGCGTCGCCGACATGTCCGCCGTGCCCGACATCAACGCGGGCAACACCAATGCGCCGGCGATGATGCTCGGCGACCGCTGCGCCGATTTCGTGATGGGTCGGGCTTGACCGGGATCTCTTGATCGGCTTGAGCATGGTGGACATCGCCCCGCCTCGGTCGGCTCAGCCCGCAAGGGGTCGTCACTCACCAGATCGGGGTGAACGATCCGGCCGGGAGGCGCCTCGCTCGCGGGGCTCCTGCAGGGTGTGGCCGACCCGCGTGGGGCGGCCGTTCCGGGTGAGGTCGCCGTCGATCGTGTAGCCGAGGACGCGCGCGGTGCGGCCCGCGGCCAGACGGGCGATCTCGGCGAGACGGCCGAGGGTGAGGAGCGAGCGCGTGTCGAAGGTGAGCGTGAGCCGGGTGCGGCGTGCCGCGACCTGGCGCTCGAGGCGCAGGTCGGCGCCGTCCTCGCTCGCGAGCGCCGCGCTTGCCGCCTCGGCGCGGCGCGATGGCAGGTCGAGCCGAAGGGTGCAGGCGAGCTCGGGGCTGCCGGCAGCGGGCGCCGCTGCGTTGCCGGGCGACCGCGAGAAGGCCACCCAGTGCGCCGGGGTATCGGCGTGGAGCTGGGAGAAGACGGCGTATTCGCGGATGTCGAAGAGATCGCCGTAGCGGGCGCGCAAGCTCCAGTCGAGCCGGCCCGGGTCGAGGAAGCTCGCGCCGCGCAGGTCGATGCGCAGGAGGCTCTCGAGGTCGGGGCGCGCGGGGTCGCCGAGCGACCCGTCCGGCGCCTCGTTCGGCTCGAGGAGGATCGAGGCGGTGCCGGTCTCGGGCGGCTCCGGCTGGTGGCCAAGGGCCTCGCCGGTGCGCTCGTCGCGGAGCGGGTTGAGGCGAACGCCGAGAAGCCTTCCCAGCGGCCGCAGCGGCAGGCGATCCATCGGCTCGCGGAAGCCGCCGAGGAGTCGGACCGCGAGCGGCAGGTCGAAGTCGGACAGCGGCGCCTCCCCGAGTGTCACTGCGCGCCTCATTGCGGCAGAGCCAGCCCCAGCGCCTTCGCTGGCGAGCGGCTGCTGCGGATCTTGAACTCGACGCCGTAGGCGAGGCCAGTGGCGTCGAGGGCGGCCTGGCGCGCCTGGGCGGCGAAGCCCGTCAGGTCGAGCGCCGCGAGGTCGGCGGGCCGCAGCGCCATGGTGGCCTCGACGCCGGCCTCGCCGCTCAGCGGGATCCGGCGGGCCTTGGCCAGCTCGAAGAGGCTGTCGGAGACGATGGCGACGTCAAGGTCGCTCAGCCGCGCGAAGCCGAAGGGAGCGCCGGTCGGCTGGAAGTCGACGAGCCGCTCGAAGCGGCGACCGGTGACCGCGCTGCCTTCGAGGATCAGCCGTGCGTCCGAGCGGTTCAGCGCGGCGTTGACGCGCCGGGCGAAGCGGTCGAAGCCGGCGCGGTCGTAGAAGCCGAACGGGATGTCGGCCAGCTGGTCGACGGTGGTGCGGGCCGGCGCGGTCGGGTCGAGCTCCAGCGCACCCGGGGCGACCTCGCGGCGCGCCTGGGCGAGCGCGCGGGCGCGGGCCTCCTCCTCCAGCGCCGCCTTGAGGTTCGGGTTGCCGCGGAAGAGGCTGCGCCGGGCGAACATGAGCTCCTCGAGGTAGGCCTGGTAGAGCTCTTCGGCCCGGCTGGCGATCGCCGGGTTGTTGGTGAGCTGCGCCCAGTTCTGGACCGAGGGCCGCAGCGGCTGGCGACGCTCGAGCGTCGCGCCAACGAGCGCCTCGCCCTCGGAGAGGATGCGCAGCATCGTCTCGAGTGCGTTGCGGTCCTCGGCCTTCTTGCGGCTGATCTTGCCGGCGGTGATGTTCTCCTCCATCCGCTCGAGCTGGCCGATCATCTCGTTCAGCCGGCGGGCGGCGGGGCCGTTCGCGTCCACGCCCTTCAGCGCCTCGGCGAGAATGTCGCGGACGCGCGTGCACCAGCTGCAGAGGACGAAGAACGAGCCCTCTGCGCCGTCCACCAGGCGCAGGGTGTGGCGCTGGCCGAGCAGGGTGATCGGCTCCTCGAGCCGGGTGGCGCTCTCGGCAAGAAGCGCGAGGTCGCGCCAGAGGAGGTTCGCCTCCTCGGCGGTCAGGTGGCGCTCGAGCTCGCCGAAAAGCCGCTGCGCCTCGTCCATGTTGCCCTGGCGCACCGCCGCCCGCGCGGCCTCGAGGGTCTCGGTCGCGCCGGCGCGCGCGAGCGACCGCTCGACGCTGGCGCCGAGGAGGCGGTCGGCGGCGCTGCGCAGGCCGGCGCCGACGATGGGGAGC
>JBDHSS010000324.1:0-3741 GCA_039808205.1 Paracoccaceae bacterium
ACGTACATCTGCCCGTGGGCGAAGTTCAGCACGTTCATCAGCGCAAAGATGAGGGTAAGGCCGAGCGCGATCAGCGCATAGGACGCGCCGAGATAGAGCCCGTTGACGATGACCTGTTCCATCGGCGTGTCCCGCGAAGGCGGGTCCGGCGGACCGGACCCGCGAGGGAAGGGGGATCAGTCGACCTCGCCCACGAAGAGCGTCTCGAACTTGCCGTCCTTGTAGACGTTCACCACCATCGGCACCGAAAGCTGCCGCTTCTGCCCGAACGAGGTGGTGCCCACGTACTTGAGCTTGGAGTCGCCCTTCATGAAGGGGTTCGGCGCCTCGAAGGTGTCCATCGTCTTCTTGAACTCGTCGACGTTGTCGATGGCGGCCGGGTTGGCCTTCAGCGTGTCGACAATGTATTCAAGCGCATAGACCTTGGTGTTCGACTCGTCGTTGTACTCGCCGAACATCTTGGTGTAGCGGTCGACGAAGGCCTTCATCTGGTCCGAGGCGATCTCGGGGGTCGAGGCGCCGCCGACCGAGATGAAGCCGTTGGCGAGCTCGCCCGCCCCCTGCTCGATCACCGCGGCGTCCTGCGCCGTCTCGGTCGAGATCAGCCCCTCGAAGCCGAGCTCGCGCGCCGAGCGGATGAGCTGCGGCGCATTCGCGGGCGCGACGCCCGAGAGGACGAGGAGGTCGGGCTGGGTCTTGATGACCGGCAGGAGGACGGGAGTGAAGTCGGTGGTGTCGACCTGGAAGGTCACGTCCGACGAGGTCACCTCGAGCCCGAGCGCCTTGGCCGCCTCGACGCCGCCGTCGCGCTGGCTGAGCGGGTCGGACTCGTTGGCCGCGACGAAGGCGATCTTCTTCACCCCGTCGTTCTCCATCAGGTACTTGTAGATCGCCGGGCCGGATTGATAGTTCGCGACCATGCCGAGCACCGCGTTCGAGGCGGGCGCGACGTAGAGCGACTTCGGGAAGGCGTAGGGGAAGTAGATGATGCCGTTCTGCTCGGCCACCGGGCGGACCGCGGCGGCGCCGTCGTCGACGTTCGGCCCGACGACGTAGTGCACGCCTTCCTGCGCCATCTTCTCCATGCCGGCAATGGCGCGCTTGGGATCCTTCTGGTCGTCGAAGGTGACGATCTCGACGTCATAGGTCTTGTCGCCGATCTTCACGCCGCCGGCATCGTTCCACATCGCCGCAAGCGTCTGCATCGAGCGCACGTTCGAGGTGCCCCAGGCGGCAGCGGGGCCGCTCGTCACCCCGACGAAGCCGATCTTGAGCTTGGGGTTGTCCGCCTGCGCCGCGGCGCCCATGCCGAGGAAGGCGGCGGTGGCGCCGGCCACCGCGAAGGTCTTGAGAAGGCTGCGACGTCTCATCGAATCTGCTCCCTGACCGATGCTCGGCCGTTCTTCCGGGCGTTGCCGGAGCGGCCGAGAGGAATGTCACCAAACGGGCCGGCAGATTGTCAACGATTTCTTCGCGCCCTCACACCAAAATCGTGCATGGACCGTTGCCAAACCCTTCGGGCGCCCATAATTTGACCGTACCTGATCCATTCCGACCGATTGCCGACCGCGACCGATGGACACGCGCGCTGATTCGATCCTTCCCGGCTCCGAAGACGAGATCGTCGGCCGACTCTATGCCGCCGTGATCGAGCAGCGCCTGCCGCCCGGCACCAAGCTCTCGGAGGCGGCGCTCTGCGAGGCATTCGGCGTCGGTCGGGCGCGGGTGCGGCGCTGCCTGCTGCTGCTCGCCAGCCGCGAGATCGTCGAGCTGCACGCCAACCGCGGCGCCTTCGTGTCGCGGCCGACAGCAGTGCAGGCGCGCGACGTCTTCGAGGCGCGCCGCGCGATCGAGCCCGCCCTCGTCCGGCTCGCCGTCGAGCGGGCGAGCGACGCCGACCTCGACCGGCTGGAGGCGCACCTCGCCGCCGAGACGCGGGCGCACGGCGAGCACGACCGGCCGCTCGCCGTCAGCCTGTCCGGTCGCTTCCATGTCGCGCTCGCCGGCATCGCCGGCAACCGGGTGCTAGAGCGGATGATGGACGAGCTCGTCACCCGCACGGCGCTCATCCTCGGCATGTACGGCGCCCGCGGCACCGACGTCTGCCGCACCGACGAGCACGCCGCGATCATCGCGTCGCTCCGCGCCCGCGACGCCGCCGCCACCGAAGCCGAGATGCTGCGCCACCTCGGCCGGATCGAGGCAAGCCTCGACCTCACCGGCGGCCGCCCCGCGGCGATCGACCTCGTCGGCATGTTCGGGCGCGCGGGCTGACCTGAGGCGCGGGGTCGCTTTCGGCTCGACGCTGGACAGGTGCTCGCAATTGCGGCATTGATCCCGGGAACCCGGAGCTTGAGGACCGCTGCCATGGCCGAAACCGCATCGAGACACGTCCTGACCGAAGCCATCTGGCCCGCCGAGGGCGCCGCGCTCTGGGCCAAGCGGGCGGTGCTCGTGGTGCTCGGCATCGCCGTTCTCGCCATCGCCGCCAAGGTCAAGGTGCCGGTCTGGCCGTCGCCGGTGGCGATCAGCCTCGGCACGCTCGCGGTGCTGACGATCGGCGCCGCCTACGGGCCGCGGCTCGGGCTCGTCACCATGCTCGGCTGGATGCTCGTCGGCGCGCTCGGCTTCGACGTGTTCCAGAACTCCTCGGCCGAGAAGTATGGCCTCGGCTACATGATGGGCGCGACCGGCGGCTACCTCGTCGGCTACCTCCTCGCCACGCTCGCGCTCGGCTTCGCCGCCCGCCGCGGCTGGGACCGGACGGTGCCGGGCATGGCCGCGGCGATGCTGGTCGGCAGCGCGCTCGTCTACGTGCCGGGCCTTCTCTGGCTGCACCATCTGGTCGCCGCCGGCATGTTCGACCCGGCGAGCTACGCTTCGCCCTGGAGCCAGACGCTCGCCTGGGGCCTGACGCCGTTCCTCGTCGGCGACGCGCTCAAGCTCGCGCTTGCCGCGCTCATCGTCCCCGGCGTCTGGAAGCTCGTGGGCGACGCCCGCACCTGAGGCCCAACGGGCGGGCCGGCCGCGGCATGCGCCGGCCCGTCGGCACGCTGCCCGCGGCCGTCGCCGCGCTCCTCGGCTGGATCGCGGTCACGATGCTTGCCGGCCCCGCGCCCGGCGGCGCCGCCACGCTGCCCGAGATCGTCAGCTCCGGCATCGCCGTTCAGGTGATCGCCTCCGGCGCCTTCGCGCTGCTTGTCGCCACCGGCCTGCGCTGGTCGGACGCCGGTCTCGCCTGGCCCGACTGGCGGACGCTGCCGCTCCTCTGGTTTCCCGCGCACTACATCGCCGCCATGCTCGGCGCGGCGCTGGCGATCGGGCTGCCGCCGCCCGCCACCGTCGGCATCGTCCTCGCCAACGCGGCTTTCGTCGGCATCTCCGAGGAGGTGATGTTCCGCGGCATCCTGCTCGCGGGCCTGCGGCCGCGTCTCGGGCTTCGCGGTGCGGTCGCAGGCTCGACGCTCACCTTCGGCGCGGTGCACGTCCTCAACGTTCTCCTGACCGGCGACCTCGCGACAGCGGTCGCGCAGGCCTTTGCCGCGGTGATGAGCGGCACCATGCTCGCGGCGGCGCGGCTCCGCACCGGCTCGCTGCTGCCGGCGGTGCTGCTGCACGGGCTCTGGGACTTCGCGGCGCTGACGCTGTTTCTCGCCGCGGCGGCGCGCGCCGGCGCCGGCGCGCCCGATGCGGACGCGCTCGCCGCGCTGCCGCTCTGGGCCTGCGCCGCGCCCGTCGCCT
>JBDHSS010000325.1:0-3706 GCA_039808205.1 Paracoccaceae bacterium
AGGAGCAGGGGACGCTCGCCGCGCGGAACATGCTCGGCAGCGACGAGCCGGTCGCGGCGGTGCCGTGGTTCTGGTCGGATCAGTACGAGCTCACCCTGCAGATCGCCGGGCTGGCCGAGGGCGCGGTCGCGACGGTGCGCCGGCCGGTGGGCGCGGGGTTCGTGCTCTTCCATCTCGGCCCCGACGGGCATCTGCTCGCGGCGAGCGGCATCGGGCCGGGCAACGCGGTCGCGAAGGACATCCGGCTTGCCGAGATGCTGATCGCCCGCGGCGCGCGCCCCGACCCGGAGGCGCTCGCGACTGTGCCGAACCTGAAGAAGCTCCTCGCCGCCTGACTCCGGCGCCCGCTTGCCTGCGGCCGTCCGGCGCGCCATCCTCTCCCTGATGACAACCGTCACGGGGAGAGGACGACAATGGCGACGGCGCGCTGCGACGACCACAGGCCGAGCGATTCCGAGCACGTGAGCTATGCGCTGCCGCTCGGCTACCCCTCGACCGCCGTCACCTGCGACATCGTCGGCTGCGCCATGCCCGCGCGGATCTGGCTGACGGCGGACGAGCGCAAGGCTTTCGTCGCCGGCGAGCGGCTGTTTCCGATCGCGGGCGGCGTCAGGGTGCGGGTCTCGGACGATCTCTTCCCGAACTGAGGCCTGACGCTGCAAGATCGGGGCGGACGCGCTACTCCCGCCGCAGCAGCCGGTCGGCGACGAGGCTCGCGGCCCGTCCGGCGCGATAGGCGGCGGCGAGCGCCGCGGGATCGTAGCGGCTCTCCACCCACTCGCGGAAGCTCATGGGCTCGCGGGCGTTGTCGGCGGCGTAGCGCTCGATCATGAAGCGCATGATGCCGGCGCCGCCGCCGCCGAGATGCAGGAAGCGCCACGAGAGCTGCCGGAGTGCGGTCTCGGCGTCGGCGCCCTCGCGGAGCAGGAGATAGAGCGCTGCGGCGAAGCCCGAGCGGTCGGCGCCGGACTTGCAATGGACGAGGAACGGCTTCGGCAGCCGGGCGAAGAGGGCGTCGAGTTTCAGGATATCCTCCCGGCTCGGCAGCGCCCGCGACGAGAACTTGAAGTCGACGAGCTCGATCCTGGCGTCGCGGCAGGCGTCGGCCTCGAGCAGGTACGAGCCGTATTCGGTCGCGCCGCGGAGGTTCAGGATCGCCCGGATGCCGCGGGCGGCGAGGCCCCGGATCGCGCGCGGATCCGGCTGGTTCGAGCGCCAGACGCCGGGTGCGACCTCGGCCTCGTTGCGCCAAAGCGTGCGGATCAGGCCATGGTCGAAGAGCAGCATGTCGATCGTCGCGTCGCGCCGGGCGCGCCGGCTGTCGAGCCGGCCGCTCCAGCCGTTCTTCCAGCGGCGTTGCCAGCGGCGGATCGGACCCTTCAGCCTCATCCCGGCTTGCGCCCGGCCGGCCCCGAGCGAGGGATCCGACGCGGCGCGGCACGGACCTGTCAGGTCGCCGAGCCGTTGCCGCTGCCGGCCGTCCGCATCGAAGTTCGCCGGGTCGAGCCACGCCTGCCACGCGGGCCGGAGGCAGCGCCAGTCACCGTCGGTCATCGCGAACCAGGCGGTGTCGCGGTTCCGCCCCTTCACCACCGTCGCCTGCCGGAAGACCCCCTCGTAGGAGAAGCCGAAGCGCTCGGCGGCGCGGCGGCTCGGGCGGTTCAGGGCATCGCACTTCCACTCGAAGCGGCGATAGCCTTCGCGGAACACCCAGTCGGCGAGGAGGAAGATCGCCTCGCTCGCCGCGCGCGTCCGCTGCAGCTGCGGCGCGAGGCAGATGTGGCCGACCTCGATCGAGCCCGCGGCCGGGGTGATGCGGAGAAAGCTCATCACCCCGCCGACCCGGCCGCTCTCGCGGTCGACCACGGCGAAGAACAGCGGGTCGGGCTTGCCGGCGACCGACGTCACCCAGGCGGCATAGGCAGCCTCGTCCGCGAACGGGCCGTAGGGCAGGTAGTCCCAGATCGCATCGCTCGCGCGGTTGGCGGAGAAGAGCGCCGGGGCGTGTCCGGGCGCGAGCGGCTCGACCCGCGCCCAAGTGCCGTCGAGCCGCATCGGCCCCGGCCAGGGCGGCGGCGTCCAGTCGGGCAACGGCTCTCCGAACTCGGGCATCTCAGTCTCCGGCAGCTCGGGTCCCGGATTGGCATGCGACCGGGACGTGTGCAAGGCTCGCGCCGCGGATGCGACGGTTGCGTCGCTCGGGCCGCTCCGGGCGTTGTTTCAGAGCAGCGAGAAGCCCTCGGGATAGTCGTGCTTGCCGTCGAAATCGGCCTTGCCGAGCGGCACACCCACCTGCTTCAGCCCGACGTGCGCCATGGCGTGGTGGAAATAGAGGTTCGGCAGGCCGAACTCGTGAAGATAGGCCTCGCCCGGGAGCTCGAGCACCGCAAAGCCCGCCTGCTCGCGCACCATCCGCGTCGGCGCCGCGGCAAAGGCCGCCGGGTCGAGAGCGCGCAGGAGGTCGCGGGTGCGCGCGATCCGCTCGATGAGCCCCGCGGCGTCGAGCGGCGCCCGCACGACCGGCACCCGCTCGCCGGCGAGCGGATAGGCGATGCGCAAGGTGAACTGCGCCGCGGTCGCGACCTGGCGCACCACCGGCAGCATGCCGTCCTGCGGCCGCCGATCGAGCGCCGCGGCGTAGCCGTCGCCGAGGTGGCGCTCGGCGCGGCGCAGCGACGCCTCGAGCCGGTCGAGCACGCCGAGAAACACCGGCACCGTCGCCCGCCAGAGCGCGGGCGCCGTCTCGGGCGCGGGATTGCACATCTCCATGAGCGGACCCTCCAGCGCAAGGAATCGCATGCGGCGGGCCGCGGCACAAGCGGCTATCGGGACGCCCCTGGACCGGGCGGCCCGGTCGCCGCGAGGCCGCCGCCTCGGCTTGACTCCCGCCGGTTGGCGCGAAAGGAAGGCGCGCCCGCGCCGCCGGCGGCGCGTCGACCGGAGACCCGATGCCCCTCGTCCTGCAATTCCCGAACATCGACCCGGTGCTCTTCTCGGTGCATCTCTTCGGCATCGAGCTCGCGATCCGCTGGTACGCGCTCGCCTACATCGTCGGGCTGGTGCTCGGGTGGCGCTATGTGGTCGCGCTGGTACGCCGGCCGCGGCTCTGGGGCGGCAGCGCGCCGATGCGGCCCGAGCAGGTCGACGATCTGCTCACCTGGATGATCCTCGGTGTCATCCTCGGCGGCCGGCTCGGCTACGTGCTCTTCTACCAGCCCGGCTATTTCGCGGCGAACCCCGGGCAGATCCTCGCGGTCTGGCAGGGCGGGATGTCGTTCCACGGCGGCCTCCTCGGCGTCGCCGTGGGCGTCGTGCTCTTCAGCCTGAAGAACGGGCTTCGGACGCTCTCGGTCGGCGACGCCGTCGCCGCCGCCGCGCCGATCGGCCTCTGCCTCGGGCGGATCGCGAACTTCATCAACGGCGAGCTCTGGGGGCGGCCGGCGACCGTGCCCTGGGCGGTCGTCTTCCCCGGCGAGGCGGCGCTCTCCTGCCCGGTCGACTGGGTCGGGCCCTGCGCGCGCCACCCCTCGCAGCTCTACGAGGCGGCGCTGGAGGGGGTGGTGCTCTTCCTCGTGCTCCTCGTCGCGATCCGCCGCGGCGCGCTCGCGCGGCCGGGGCGGGTGTTCGGGATTTTCCTCGTGGGCTATGCCCTCGCCCGGCTGGCGCTCGAGGGCTTCCGCCAGGCCGACCAGCAGTTCGTGACGGC
>JBDHSS010000326.1:0-3695 GCA_039808205.1 Paracoccaceae bacterium
TGATCGCCCGGAGCCCGGCCCGCTGGCCGACATCCCAGTCGTTGAAATCGTGCGCCGGGGTGATCTTCACCGCGCCCGTCCCCTTCGCCGGATCGGCATAGGCGTCAGCGACGATCGGGATCGAGCGGCCGACCAGCGGCAGGCGCACGGTCTTGCCGATCAGGTGAGTATAGCGCGGATCCTCCGGATGCACCGCGACGCCGGTGTCGCCGAGCATGGTCTCCGGCCGGGTGGTGGCGACCACCAGATAGTCGCGCGTCTCCCACGCGGTCGGCTTGCCCTCGTCGTCGAAGGCGGTCGGATGCTCGTAGGTGGCGCCGCCCTCCAGCGGATAGCGCAGCCGCCAGAGGTTGCCCTTCTCCTCGACCTGCTCGACCTCGAGATCGGAGATCGCCGTCTCGAAGTGCGGATCCCAGTTGACGAGGCGCTTGCCGCGGAAGATGAGCCCGCGCTCGTAGAACTCGACGAAAGTCTTCAGGACCGCGTCGTGGAAGTTGCCCTCCTCGCCCGCCGGCGCCCCCGGCGCCCCCGACATGGTGAAGGCGTTGCGCGACAGATCGAAGCTGTCGCCGAGGCGCTTCGACTGCTCGAGGATGGTGCCGCCCGACTCCGCCTTCCACGCCCAGACCTTCCGGACGAACGCCTCGCGGCCCATCTCGCGCCGGCCGGCGTTGCCCTGCGCGGCGAGGCGGCGCTCGACGACCATCTGCGTCGCGATCCCCGCATGGTCGAGGCCCGGCTGCCAGAGCACGTCGTGCCCCTGCATCCGGTGCCAGCGGGCGAGGATGTCCATGAGCGTGTGGTTGAAGGCGTGGCCCATGTGCAGGCTGCCGGTGACGTTCGGCGGCGGCAGCAGCATGGCAAAGGCGGGGGCGGGCTCGCCGTTCGGGCCCGCCTTCGCGTTGGCGCCGGCGCGGAAGGCGCCGGCCTTCTCCCAGGCGGCGCTGACCTCGGGCTCGGCGGTGCGGGCGTCGAAGGTCTTTTCCATCGGCATGCGTGCGGTCCCCGGCGGCTCGTTCCGGCGCGTGTCTTAGCGCCCCGGACGGGCGAACGAAAGCCCGGGGGTCTGGACCCGCGCCGCGAAGCCGCTAGTGTCTCGCGCGCAAGCGACGAGGGAGAGCGAGCGTGGGAGAGCGAGCGTGAGCAAGTTCGGAACCAGCCAGAGCGTGGCGCGCAAGGAGGACGTGCGGTTCCTGACCGGCGCCGGCCGCTACATCGACGATGCCGTCCCCGAGGGGGCGCTGCACGCGGTCTTCTTCCGGAGCCCGGTCGCGCACGCGCGCGTCCGCGCGCTCGACGTGAGCGCGGCCGCCGCGGCGCCGGGCGTCGTCGCCGTCTTCACCGCGGCGGATCTCGCGGGCAAGCTCGTGAACGCGATCGAGGCGATGGTGGTGAAGAACCGCGACGGCTCGCGGGGCGCGAAGCCGCCGCGGCCGGTGCTGGCCGAGGACACCGTGCGCTTCGCCGGCGAGGCGCTGGCGGTGGTGCTGGCCGAGACCCGCGAGGCCGGGCTCGACGCGATCGAGCGCATCGAGGCGGACCTCGACGAGCTGCCGGCACATGTGGCGACCGCGGTCGGCGGGCCGGCGATCCACCCGGACGTGCCGGAGAACCTCGGCTTCGACTGGGCGCACGGCGACGCGGCGGCGACCGATCGCGCCTTCGCCGCCGCCGCGCACCGGACCCGGCTCGAGCTCGTCGACAACCGCGCCAAGGCGATGCCGATGGAGCCGCGCGGCTGCTTCGCCGAATGGGACGGGGCGCGGCTGCACGTCGCCTTCTCGGGGCAGGGCGTCTGGGGCCTGCGCGACGAGCTGGCGCGCAACTTCGGGCTCGAAAAGGCGGCGGTGCGGGTGACGACGCCCGACGTCGGCGGCGGCTTCGGCATGAAGGCCTCGGCCTACCCCGAGTATTTCGCCTGCGCCTTCGCCGCCCGCGCGCTCGGGCGGCCGGTTCGGTGGATGTCGACGCGCAGCGAGGCGATGCTGACCGACTGCGACGGCCGCGACCACGTGACGGTGGCCGAGGCGGCGTTCGACGCCGACCTGAAGCTCGCGGCACTCCGGATCGACTGCGTGGCCGGGCTCGGCGCCTACAACGGGCCCTTCATCCAGTTCATCCAGTCCGAGCTCGCGCTCAAGGTGATGCCCGGGGTCTACGACGTGCAGACGACGTTCTTCCGGGTGCGCGGCGTCTTCACCAACACCCCGCCGATGGACGCCTACCGCGGCGCCGGGCGGCCGGAGGCGATCTACGTCATCGAGCGGCTGATGGACTTCTCGGCGCGGGAGCTGGGCGTCGATCCCGTCGAGCTGCGCCGCAAGAGCTTCATCCCGCGCGACGCCTTCCCGTATCGCTCGGCGGCGGGCGAGCTTTACGACACCGGCGACTTCGACCGGGTTCTCGACCGCGCGGTCGTCGAAGCCGACGTGGCCGGCTTCGCGGCACGCAAGGCGGCGAGCGCGAAGGCGGGCAAGCTGCGCGGGATCGGCCTCAGCTACTACATCGAGTCGATCCTCGGCGCGCAGAACGAGACGACGACGATCGCCTTCGCCGAGGACGGCATGGTCGAGCTGCTGGTCGGCACCCAGTCGAACGGCCAGGGGCACGAGACGGTCTTCGCCCAGATCCTCGAGGAGCGGAGCGGCATTCCGTTCGACAAGGTGCGCTTCGTGCAGGGCGACAGCGACCGGATCGCCTCGGGAGGCGGCACCGGCGGATCGCGCTCGGTGACGATGCAGGGCAACTCGATCAACCACGCGGTCGACGTGCTGATCGAGCGCTACCGCCCGCTCGCCGAGGAGGAGCTCGAGGTGGCGGGCGTCGATCTGGTGTTCGAGGACGGCGCCTTCCGGGTCGCCGGCACCGACCGCGCCGTCGATCTCCTGACGCTTTCCGCGGTGGCGCGGGCGAAGGGGCGGCCCGAGCTTCTCGTCACCACCGAGGAGTTCACCGTGCCCGGCCGCTCCTATCCCAACGGCGCGCACTTCGCCGAGGTCGAGGTCGATCCCGCGACCGGCCGGGTCGAGGTGGCGAAGTACACCGTCGTCGACGACTTCGGCTATCTCGTCAATCCGATGCTGGCCGCGGGCCAGGTGCACGGCGGGGTGGCGCAGGGCATCGGCCAGGCGATCCTCGAGCGGGTGGTCTACTCCGAGGACGGCCAGCTCCTCAGCGGTTCGCTGATGGACTACGGCCTGCCGCGCGCCGCCGACGTGCCGATGGTGCCGTTCTTTGCCGAGCTGGTGCCCTCGACCGCCAACCCGATCGGCATGAAGGGCTGCGGCGAGGCCGGGACCGTGGGCGCGCTGGCCGCCGTGGTGAACGCGGCGCTCGATGCGGTCTGGGAGGCGGGCGTGCGGCACGTCGACATGCCGCTGACGCCGGTCCGGATGTGGGGCTGGCTCGAGGCGGCGCGGCTGGCCGCCGAGTAGCGCCCTGCCCGAGCCCGGCCTCGGGGGGCATCGAGCCCCCGCTCGGCCGTCGGCGGCTTGCGCCGCCTCAGGGCGCTCCCCTCGGGCGGCGGTGTGCCTGCGGCGCCTCCGACGGGAGTATTTTTGCCGAGAAGAAGCCGCGGGCCGCGCCTCAGCCGGTGTCGTCGCGCGCGCATTCGAGATCGAGAAGCGCGGCGCCGCCGCCCGAGGCCTCGACCTGCAGGCTGAGGCCGCGGGTCGGGCCGCCGGCGCGGGTCGCGG
>JBDHSS010000327.1:0-3693 GCA_039808205.1 Paracoccaceae bacterium
CAACTGCCACTGGATCGTGCGCCGCGCCCGGCCGTGGGACGGCTGGAAGCCGTTCCTCAAGGGCTTCGTCGCCGCGCGCTGCGGCGCTGCGGTCATCACCACCGCCGACGACGGCGATGCGCCCTACTACCTCGGCGACGACTACCCGTTCTATGCCCGCAGCCTCGGCCGCGCCGACCTGGAGATGGCGATGGTCGAGACCGCCGCCGCCTTCGGCGGCCCCGACTGGCGGCTGGCGCTCGCGATCATGGCCGAGGTCGCCGCGCGCTCGACCGACGCCCAGGTCTGCGCGGAGTTCCGCCTGATGATCGACGAGGTGGCCGGCTGAGCGGCCGGCGAGCCGGTCAGCTGCAAGCCGAAGCGGACGCGCCGGTGCCGACCACGCAGGCGTCGAGGATCATGCGAGGCCGAGCAGCTCGAGGTCGCGGACGGTCAGCACCCAGCCGTCGACGATGAAGAACCGCCCCCAGGGCCGGATCTCGGGGCCCGGAGCGGCAGCGGCGGCGAGCGCTGCCGGGCCGGCGAGGGCGGGCGCCAGGGTGGCGGCGGCGAGGGAGGCGAGGACGGCGCGGCGACTCGGCATGCTCTGGAAGACCTCGGAAAACGAAACAGGCACCGGGATGCGAGTGTGCCTCAACCGGCGCCGCGCGGTCAAGAAAGCCGCGCTGGCCGCCGTCTGGCCAGCCGCACGCGCCCCCGCGCGCGGCAGGGTCAGCGGGCGATGCCCGCGGCGGCGAAGTCCGCCGGCTCGCGGTAGCGCCGTGACGCCCGGCCGAGGAAGCGCGCGTCGGCCGCGCGCATCCGCTCGATCAGCGTCGCATAGAGCCGGTAGCTGCGCGAGCCCTGGTTGTAGCCGCCGGTCGCCAGCGCGTACTCGATCTTGCGGCCGAGGTCGGCGGTGAACTTGAAGTGCATGATCGGCACCACCGCGCGCGCGCTGACCCCCGCCGCGCCGGGCCCGGGGCGGGCGGGCTTCGAGGTGACGTGGCAGTTGAGGAAGCGGTCGCCCGGCTCCCAGAGGAGGAACGGCGTCTTGTGGATCATGCTCGCGCCCTGGTAGCGGTAGCCCGAGAGGCGCCGGCGCAGCCGCCGCACCGCCGAGCCCTGCGGCAGCACGTCCCATTCGGCGAAGAGCCGCGCGACGCTGCCCGGATAGACGGTGCGCGGCACCGGCGGCGTCTCGCGCAGGCGGCCCGGGTCGAGGTGCGGCCGGGCGTCGAAGTACCAGGGGCCCGCCCCGGAGCCTGCGAGGTCGAACCGCGTCGCCGCGCGGGCGCGCGCGCCGGTGATCTCGCCGATCGCCGCGGGGTACATGTCGACCATCGCGCCCCAGGCCGCCGTCGCGCCCTCGGCCTCGAGCCGGCGGGCGAGCGCGGGCAGCCCGCCCGCGGGCAGCGCCAGGAACTCGTCGGGGTCGACCACCGCCGCCCACTGGCCGGTGCAGAACCCGGCCACCAGCTGGTCGCGCCAGAGCCGGACCGCGCGGGTCTCCAGGATCGTCGCGCGGGTCGCGGGGTCGTAGGCGACCTCCTCGAAGTAGCGAAGCGGGCTTTCCACCACCATCACGTCGGGCTGGTGCGCGAGGTAGTCGGCGGTGCCGTCGGTCGAGCGGTCGTCGAGGATGACGAAGCGGTCGGCGCCGAGCGCGCGGTAGTGCGCGAGGAACGCCGGCAGGAAGAACATCTCGTCGTGGACGATGGCGCAGACCGTGGCGGCGAAGCGCCCGAGGAGCGGGTTCGAGCGGATGGCGAGCGGCGGATGCGCCGCCGCGGCACCCGGGCCGACGACCGCGCCGGCGGCGTCCTCAGGCACCGGCGAGCGCCCGGAACTGGCGGTTGGTCTCGATCAGCTCGTCGTAGGTGGCGGCGGCGACCACCCGGCCCTGCTCGAGCATGAAGATCACGTCGCAGTTGCGCACCGTGGTCAGCCGGTGCGCGATCATGATCACCGTCTTGGCGTGGCCGAGGTTGTGCACCGCGTCCATCACCGCCTTCTCGGTCAGGTTGTCGAGCGCGCTCGTCGCCTCGTCGAGGATCAGGACGTCGGGGTCGTGGTAGAGCGCGCGGGCGATGCCGATGCGCTGGCGCTGGCCGCCGGAGAGCCGCACGCCGCGCTCGCCGACGCGGGTGGCGTAGCCGTCGGGCAGCTCGCGCAGCACGAAGTCGTGCAGCTCGGCGATCCGCGCCGCCCGCTCCACCGCGGCGGGGTCGATGTCCTCGGGCCGCTGGCCGAAGGCGATGTTGGCGGTGATGGTGTCGTCGGTCAGGAAGATGTGCTGCGGCACGTAGCCGATCGAGCGCTGCCAGCCGGGCAGCGTCGCGGCGGTGATCGCCACCCCGTCGACGACGAGCGCGCCCCCCTGCGGCTCCAGGAGCCCGAGCATGATGTCGACCGCGGTGGTCTTGCCGGCGCCGGTGCCGCCGACGATGCCGACGGTGGTGCGCGCGTCGATCGCGAGGTCGAGCCCCGAGAGCGCCGGCCGCTCGGCATTGGGATAGGCGAACTCGACGCCGCGAAGCTCCAGCCGCTCGGCGAGGCGGATCGGCGCCACCTTGCGCGCCGCCCCGAGCCGCGGCGTCGCCCGGGCGGCGGTGGCGAGGAAGTCCTCGTGCAGCTTGTCGAGCGTCGGCTTGCCAAAGCGCATCTGGCCGATCGAGGCGTAGACCGACTGCAGCGACGGGAACAGCCGGATCGCGGCGAAGGCGTAGACCGACAGGAGCGGCACCACGCTCGCGAGGTCGCCGTCGCCGGAGACGAGCAGGTAGAGCACGAAGACGAGCAGGCCGCCGAAGGCCACGCCCTCGATCACGTAGCGCGGCACCTCGCGCAGGATCATGTTGATCGCGTCGAAGTAGGCGACGCGCTCGGCCGGGCCGCGGAAGCGCCGGCTGAAGAACGGCTCGAGCCCGAGCAGCTTCACGTCCTTCATGCCGCCGAAGGCCTCGCCGACGATGCGGAAGCGCTGCTCGTTCATGGTGTAGCGCTCCTTGCCCATGTGGTTCACCCGCTGGCGGATGCTGGCGTAGAGGCCGGCGTAGATGCCGCCGATGAGCCCGGCGGCGATCAGCGCCACCCCGGGCTTCATCGCGACGAGCAGCCCGATCAGCGCCAGCGATATCACCGCGTCGGTGACGAACTTCATCGCCGGCAGCAGCGCGGTCGAGACCACCTTATGCACCTCGCCGAGCACCGCCGAGCCGAGGCCGGCGCTGTTGCGGGTCAGGAACCAGGTATAGGGCTGCGCCAGGTAGGCGTTCAGCATCCGGAGGCTGATGCTGTAGGCGCGCATCATGGTGAAGCGGTAGGTGGCATAGGAGACCAGCGCCTTGAACACCATGCCGAAGACCACGAGAAAGAACACCGCGCCGGCGAGCGCGATCATGAAGCCCTGATGGCTCTGGAAGCCGAGCCCGCGGTAGACGGGCGCGAGCAGCGGGCTCGTGTCGATGACGTCGGGCCGGCGCAGCACGAACATGAGCGGCAGGATCGAGGCGATCGACAGCATCTGCACCGCGCCCATCAGCACGATGAGCACGAGGAGCCAGCCGAACTGCCGCCGCTCGCGCGGGGTCAGGAGGTCGAGGAGCTTGCGATAGGTCTCGATCATGCCGGCACTCCTTCCGGACCCCTGCCCCGGCCGCCGGGCGCGCCCGGGCGGGGCGCGAACGCCCGGCCCTGCGCGGCGCGGCGGCC
>JBDHSS010000328.1:0-3683 GCA_039808205.1 Paracoccaceae bacterium
GCGAGCCGCCCGTCGCGGAGCCGCGCCCCGGCCGGACCGCCGACGAGGACGACCGGCACCGGGTTCAGCGTGTGCGCGGTGTGCGGCCCGCCGGTCTCGGGATCGACCATCACCTCGCAGTTGCCGTGGTCGGCGGTGACGATGATCGCGCCCTTCATGTCCTCGACCGCCTGCAGCACCTCGCCGAGCCCCGCATCGACCGCCTCCACCGCCTTGACCGCCGCGGCGAGGACGCCGGTGTGCCCGACCATGTCGGGATTGGCGTAGTTAACGACGATAAGCGCATAGTCGCCCGAGCGGATCGCCGCCACGAGGTGCTCGGTCACTTCCGCCGCCGACATCTCCGGCTGCAGGTCATACGTCCTGACCTTGGGGCTTGGCGCCATGTAGCGCAACTCGCCCTCGGCCGGGGTCTCGACGCCGCCGTTCAGGAAGAAGGTCACGTGCGGGTACTTCTCGGTCTCGGCAATGCGGAACTGGGCGAGCCCCTTGCCGGCCACCCAGGCGCCGAGCGTGTTGACGATGTCGGCCGACGGAAAGACCGCGGGCATCAGCGAATCAAGCTCGGCGGAATACTGCACCATGCCGAGCGCGGCGCTCCACTTCGGGCGACCGACCACCTCGAAGCCGTCGAACTTGGGGTCGACCAGCGCGCCGAGGATCTGCCGTGCCCGGTCGGCGCGGAAGTTGGCGAAGAAGAGCCCGTCGCCGTCGGCCGCGCCCTTGTAATCGCCGATCACCGTCGGCTGCACGAACTCGTCGGTCTCGCCGCGCTCGTAGGCCGCGGCGATCGCCGCCTCCACGCTCTCGGCGTGCTCGCCGTCGCCGTGCAGGATCGCCGCCTCGGCCTTCGCCACCCGGTCCCAGCGCTTGTCGCGGTCCATCGCGTAGAACCGACCGCTGACGGTGACGATCCGCGCGCCCTTCGGCAGCGCCGCCTCGAGCGCGGCGAGCTGGTCGAGCGCGCTCTTCGGCGGCACGTCGCGGCCGTCGGTAAACGCGTGGATCAGCACCGGCACCCCCGCCTCGGCGATCACCGTCGCCGCCGCGGCGATGTGGCGCTGATGCGCGTGCACGCCGCCCGGCGAGGCGAGCCCCATCAGGTGCACCGCGCCTTTCGCCTCCTTTACCGTGGCGATGAAGTCGCTAAGCGCCTCGTTGGCGGCGAAGCTGCCGTCGGCGATGGCGTTGTCGATGCGCGGCAGGTCCATCCACACCACGCGCCCGGCGCCGATATTGGTGTGCCCGACCTCGGAGTTGCCCATCTGCCCTTCGGGCAGCCCGACGTCAGGGCCGCACGCCTTGAGCGTCGCATGCGGGCAGGTCGTCCAGATCCGGTCGAAGTTCGGCGTGTCGCCGAGCGCTGTGGCGTTGGCCTCGCGGCGCGGACTGATGCCCCAGCCGTCCAGAATGCAGAGCACCACCGGTCGCATCGCGTGCCTCCTTCGCTTCGGCGCGAGCTTTATCGCGGCGCAGGTGCCTTGGCAAACCCGCAAGCCCCGGCCGCGAGCGAGCGCCGCCGCCAGAAAGGCGCGCCGGTCGCCGGCGAGGGTGAACGGCCGCAAGGAGCGGCCGTTCCCCAAGCGGCGGCCGAGCGGGAGCCCTTGCGGCTCCCCGAGGCCGGCGCTTGCCCTCTGGCTTGCGGCGGGGCGCGGGCTCGCCTATATGCGCGCTCGAGAGGTTGGCGCGGGCAGGCGCCTCGCCAACCCGGTCAGGTCCGGAAGGAAGCAGCCGCAACGAGTCCCGTCTGGGTCGTCGTCCAGCCTCTCACCGACGCCGCTGCCGCGGGTCTCTTTCCCACGCCTTTCGCAAGCGCGCCTCCGGCCATCGCCATCGCGATCTTTGCCGGGCCGCAAGCTCGGGTATAGTCGGCGCGGGCCGGGGAGGCCCCCAGAAGGAGACATCGATGAAAAGGACAGTGATCTTCCTCGCGGCGGCCTCGGCGGCATTGGCGGCCTGCGCCACCCAAGAGCCGGCCGCCGGCGGCGGCCAGACCGTCGGGCAATGGAAGATCGACGTGAACAAGAATGCCGGTCCCGGCTGCTTCGCCGTCCGCCACTTCGTCAATCCGACGTCGGAGGTGCAGATGGGCATCAACGCCACCTCCACGCCGCCGTCGGGATACCTGTCGATCTTCGTGCAGGGCTATGAGGGCATCCAGCCCGGCCAGTCGATCCCGGCGACCTTCACGGTCGGCGACCGCACGTTCAAGGGCACCTTCACCGGCCAGGACACCGCCGGCTTCGGCGGCGCCACCGTCCCGGTCGACAACGCCGACTTCATCTACAGCCTCGGCAACTACGACAATCTCACCATCACCTACGGCAACGACCGCCGGGTGATCGTGCCCCTCGACGACGCCGACCCGGCGATCGCCGCGCTGAAGAGCTGCCAGGACGGCCTGGCCGCCAAGTAGCCGGGAGGGGCGGCGCGCGGCGCCGCCCCTCCTTGCCCCTGCCGGGTGCGGCGCTTAGGTTGGGGCATCCGTCCCAAGCCCCAATCCGGACCGACGCGTGACCGAGACCGCCTATCGGGTTCTGGCCCGCAAGTACCGCCCCGCCACCTTCGCCGACCTGATCGGGCAGGAGGCGATGGTGCGCACGCTCCGCAACGCCTTCGAGGCCGAGCGGATCGCGCACGCCTTCGTGCTGACCGGGGTGCGCGGCGTCGGCAAGACGACGACGGCGCGGATCATCGCCAAGGCGCTCAATTGCACCGGCGGCGCGGCCGGACCGACGATCGAGCCTTGCGGCGCCTGCGACGCCTGCACGGCGATCGCCGAGGGCCGGCACGTCGACGTGCTGGAGATGGACGCGGCGAGCCGCACCGGCGTCGGCGACATCCGCGAGATCATCGACTCGGTCGCCTATCGCGCGGCGAGTGCGCGCTACAAGGTCTACATCATCGACGAGGTGCACATGCTGAGCACCTCGGCGTTCAATGCGCTGCTCAAGACGCTCGAGGAGCCGCCGCCGCACGTGAAGTTCATCTTCGCCACCACCGAGATCCGCAAGGTGCCGGTGACGGTGCTGAGCCGCTGCCAGCGCTTCGACCTGCGCCGGATCGAGCCCGAGGCGATGCTCGCGCATCTCGGCGGCATTCTCGAGCGCGAGGGTGCGAAGGTGGCGCCGGACGGGCTTGCGCTCATCGTGCGCGCCGCCGAGGGCTCGGTGCGCGACGCGCTGTCGCTGCTCGACCAGGCGATCGCGCACGGCGGCGGCGACACGGGCGGCGAGACCGGCGCGGCCGAGGTGCGGGCGATGCTCGGGCTCGCCGACCGCGGGCGGGTTCTCGATCTCTTCGATGCGGTGATGCGGGGCGACGCGAAGGGGGCGCTGGCCGAGCTTGCCGCCGAATACGCCGCCGGCGCCGACCCTGCGGCGGTGCTGCGCGATCTCGCCGAGGTCACGCACTGGGTCTCGATGCTGCGGCTCGCGCCCGAGGCGGCCGATGATCCGACGGTCGCGCCCGACGAGCGCGCCCGCGGCCTTCACTTCGCGCAGAGCCTCTCGATGCGCACGCTGACCCGCGCCTGGCAGATGCTCCTGAAGGCGCTCGAGGAGGTGGCGACGGCGCCGAACGCGATGATGGCGGCAGAGATGGCGCTGATCCGGCTGACCCACGTTGCCGAGCTGCCGCCACCCGAGGAGCTGGTGCGGCGGCTGGCGGGCGCCGCGGCCCCT
>JBDHSS010000329.1:0-3681 GCA_039808205.1 Paracoccaceae bacterium
AGGCCCTGTGCGGCGGCGAGCGCGGCGCCACCGATCAGGAGGCCGCGCCGCGAGGTGGCCTCGAAGGGATCTGACATCGCCGCTGCCTCCGCTCTCCGCTCGCGCCATAGTCGCGCCGGAGTCCCCCGGCGCAAGTCACAAACCGCTGCGCCAGCGGAGCGCGCTCATCGCGCGAGCCCCGCCTCCGCCAGCAGCGCGGTGGCGGCCTCCGCGACGAGGCGCGCCTCGGCGCGGCCGCTGATCGGCACCCGGCCCATCTCGAGGAAGAGCGGCGCGGCGAGGGGCGTCACGTGCGGCGCGCGCACCACGTCGATGCGGCCCTGGCTCAGCGCCAGCATCTCCTCGATGCGGCCGAAGTCGACGAGCCCGCGGCCGGCCTCTGCACGGGTGATGCGCAGGAGCAGATGGCCCGGGTCGTAGCGGCGCAGCGTGTCGTAGAGGATGTCGGAGGAGAAGGTCGCCTGGCGGCCGGTCTTGCGGAGGCCGGGCAGGTTCTTCTCGATCAGCCCGGCGATGGTCGCCGCATCGCGGAAGGTGCGCTTCATCACCGCGTTGGCGCCGAGCCAGCCCTCGAGATCCTCGCGCAGCGTCTCGGGTGCGAGCAGTGCCGCCGGATCGGGCACCTCGTCGAGGCCGGAGATCAGGAGCGCGTAGTCGTTGGCGATGAAGCCGAGCGGGTTGAGCCCGGCCGTCTCCATCCGCCGGGTGACGAGGAGCCCGAGCGTCTGGTGCGCATTGCGCCCGGCAAAGCCGTAGAGGCAGAGATGCGCCTGCGGCCCGCGGCGGAAGGTCTCGGCCAGCAGGTGGCCGGGACGCGGCAGGCGGCTGACCTCGGCCTGCAGCGCCAGCCACTCCTGCATGTAGCCGGGCAGCGCAGCCCAGGCCGCCGGATCGGCGAGGAGCCCGACCACGCGCTGCGACAGGAGCGTCGACGTGGCGAGCTTGGTGCCGGCGTACATCGCCACCCGCGGGTTGGCGGAAGGCTGGCGGCTGACCTCGACGGTCATCTCGCGCAAGCTCTCGTAGCGCACGGTCTCGCCGCCGAAGAGAAAGGTGTCGCCGGGCGCGAGCGAGGCGGCGAAGTCCTCCTCGATCTCGCCGAGCGGCGTGCCGCCGCGCCCTTTCAGCCGCACCTTGAGCAGCTCCGTCGACACGATGGTGCCGACGTTCATCCGGATCGCCCGTGCCCGCCGCGGGTCGCGCAGCTGCCAGCAGCCGTCCCGCTCGACCAGCCGCTGCCAGCGGTCATAGGCGCGGAGCGCGTAGCCGCCGGTGGCGCAGAACGAAAGGCAGTCGTCGAAGTCGGCGCGTGCCAGCTCGGCATAGGGCCCGGCGGTGCGCACCTCGGCAAAGAGTGCGTCCGCGTCGAACGGGCCGGCGCAGGCGGTGAGCAGGATGTGCTGGCAGAGCACGTCGAGCGGCCCGGGCCCGCGCGGCGCGCCGTCGAGCGTGTGCTCGGCCACGGCGTCGAGGGCGGCGCGGCACTCGAGCACCTCGAAGCGGTTCGCCGGCACCAGCACCGCGCGCGACGGCGCGTTGTAGCGGTGGTTGGCGCGGCCGATGCGCTGCACCAGGCGCTTCACGTTCTTCGGCGCGCCGACCTGGATCACCAGGTCGACGTCGCCCCAGTCGATACCGAGATCGAGGCTGCCGGTGGCGACGATGCCGCGCAGGCTGCCCGCGACCATCGCCGCCTCGACGCGGGTGCGCGCCTCGCGCGACAGCGAGCCGTGGTGCAGCGCGATCGGCAGGCCCTCGTCGTTCGCCGCCCACAGGTGCTGGAAGAACACCTCGGCCTGCGCGCGGGTGTTGATGAAGACGAGCGTCGTGCGCGCCCGGCGGATCAGCTCCATCACCGCGGGCGCGGCGTAGGTCGCGGTCTGGCCGGCCCAGGGCGGCGGCGCCTCGGTCGCAAGGATGCTGATGTCGGGCTCGGGGCCGGGATCGGCGAAGACCACGCGCGCGCCGTTGCCGAGGAAGGCCGCCAGCGCCGGCGGGTTCTCGACCGTCGCCGAAAGACCTGTCCGGCGCATCGCCGGCGCCAGCCGCTGCAGCCGGGCGAGGCCGAGCATCAGCTGGTCGCCGCGCTTGGATTCGGCGAGCGCGTGGATCTCGTCGACGATGACCCGGCGCACTCCGGCGAAGATCCGCGGCGCCTCCTCGTAGGACAGCATCAGCGCCAGCGACTCGGGCGTGGTGAGCAGCAGGTGCGGCGGGTCGGCGCGCTGGCGCGCGCGGGCGGCGGCGCCGGTGTCGCCGGTGCGATCCTCGACGCGGATGCCGAGGCCCATCTCGGCGAGCGGTGCCGTGAGGTTGCGGCGGATGTCGGCGGCGAGCGCCTTGAGCGGCGACACGTAGAGGGTGTGCAGGCCGGGCGGCGGCGCGGACCCGAGCTCGACGAGGCTCGGCAGGAAGCCCGCCAGCGTCTTGCCGCCGCCGGTCGGGGCGATGAGGAGCGTCGCGGGATCGGCGGACCGGGCGAGGAGCTCGAGCTGATGCGGATGCGGCGCCCAGCCGCGCCGGGCGAACCAGCCGGCGAAGGGCTCGGACAGCGCCGGGGGCGGGCTCACCTGGTCGCGGCGCGGGCCGTCGCTCGCGCGCAGGATGAAAGCGCACGGAATTCCGCCGGAATCGGGTTGCGGTGCAACCGCGGGGTGGACCGGGCCGTTGGGGCGTGGAGGGCGGCGTGGGGCTTAGCGAGACTTCGAGTATCTGGTCCGGCGGCGCGAGCCCCTGCGCCCGCTTCCATGCCGCCCTCGCGGTGCGCCTCGGCCGGTTCCGGCCTTGGAGCGCCGGCTTCTCGATGCCCTGCGTCGCGGCCCGGCATTCCCCGCTCCCCGCGCGCTACTCCGCCGCCACCGACTGCGCCCGCAGCAGCGCCGCGAGGTAGCGGCCGGTGTGGCTCTGCGGGACGCGGGCGATCGCCTCGGGCGTGCCGGTTGCGACGATGCGGCCGCCGCCGTCGCCGCCCTCGGGGCCGATGTCGACGATCCAGTCGGCGGTCTTGATGACGTCGAGGTTGTGCTCGATGACGATCACGGTGTTGCCCTGCTCGACCAGCTCGTGCAGCACCTCCAGGAGCTTCTTGGTGTCCTCGAAGTGCAGCCCGGTCGTCGGCTCGTCGAGGATGTAGAGCGTGCGCCCGGTGGACCGCCGCGACAGCTCCTTCGAGAGCTTCACCCGCTGCGCCTCGCCGCCCGAGAGCGTCGTCGCCTGCTGGCCGACCTTGATGTAGCCGAGGCCGACGCGCATCAGCGTCGTCATCTTCTCGCGGATCGACGGCACGGCGGAGAAGAACTCCTCGGCGTCCTCCACCGTCATGTCGAGCACGTCGGCGATCGACTTGCCCTTGAACAGCACCTCGAGCGTCTCGCGGTTGTAGCGCTTGCCCTTGCAGGTCTCGCAGGTGACGTAGACGTCGGGCAGGAAGTGCATCTCGATCTTGATGACGCCGTCGCCCTGGCAGGCCTCGCAGCGGCCGCCCTTGACGTTGAAGCTGAACCGCCCCGGCTGATAGCCGCGCGCCTTGCTTTCGGGCAGGCCGGCGAACCAGTCGCGGATCGGGCCGAAGGCGCCGGTGTAGGTCGCGGGGTTGGAGCGGGGGGTGCGGCCGATCGGCGACTGGTCGATGTCGATCACCTTGTCCAGGTGCTCGAGCCCCTCCACCGCCTCGGCCGGCGC
>JBDHSS010000330.1:0-3676 GCA_039808205.1 Paracoccaceae bacterium
TAGGGCTTCAGCCCCTTCAGGATCTTGAACGCATCCTCGACGCTCGGCTCGTTCACGTCGATCTTCTGGAACCGCCGCGCGAGCGCCCGGTCCTTCTCGAAATGCTGGCGATACTCCTTGTAGGTGGTCGAGCCCATGCAGCGCAGCGTCCCCGACTGCAAGGCGGGCTTCAGCAGGTTGGACGCGTCCATCGCGCCGCCCGACGTGGCGCCGGCGCCGATCACCGTGTGGATCTCGTCGATGAAGAGGATGGCGTTCGGATGCGCCTCGAGCTCCTTCATCACCGCCTTCAGCCGCTCCTCGAAGTCGCCGCGATAGCGCGTGCCGGCGAGGAGCGCCCCCATGTCGAGCGAGAAGATCGTGGTGTCGGCGAGCACCCCCGGCGTCTCGCCGTCGACGATCTTCCGCGCCAGCCCCTCGGCGATGGCGGTCTTGCCGACGCCCGGGTCGCCCACGAGCAACGGGTTGTTCTTCCTGCGCCGGCAGAGGACCTGGATGCACCGCTCGACCTCGAGGTCACGGCCGATCAGTGGATCCACGTCCCCCCGGCGTGCCTTCTCATTCAGGTCGACACAGTACTTCTGCAACGCTGTCTCCTCGGCTTCCTTGTTCCCCTGCGCTTGTGCTTTGGTCTCCGGTGCAGCCTCCGCACCCTTGACCGGGCGCGCCTCGCCGTAGGACGGATCCTTGGCGACGCCATGGCTGATGTAGTTCACTGCGTCGTAGCGGGTCATGTCCTGCTCTTGCAGGAAATACGCAGCGTGGCTTTCGCGTTCCGCAAAAATCGCGACCAGGACGTTGGCGCCGGTCACTTCCGAGCGACCCGAGCTCTGCACGTGGATGGCCGCGCGCTGGATCACCCGCTGGAACCCCGTCGTCGGCGCCGCCTCGGAGCCTTCGATGTCGGAGATGAGCGCGTCGAGCTCCTCGTCCAGGAAGGCGAGGATGGTCTTCCTCAGCTTCTCGAGATCGACCCCGCACGCCTTCATGACCCGCGCCGCGTCGGGCTCGTCCACCAGCGCCAGGAGGAGATGCTCAAGCGTCGCAAGCTCGTGCTTGCGCTGATTGGCCTGCCCGAGAGCGTTGTGGATTGCGGCTTCGAGGGTACTCGAAAATGAGGGCATAGTCCGCGTCCTTCCGGTCGTAAGCCGCCGGCCTTTGCCGGGCCGGCGTGGGCAAGGTCGAGCCTTACCCGGCACCTGTTAAACTTCGGTTTTGTCCTTCACGCTTCAAGGGCGATTATGCCATGGCCCGAGGAAAGCGCAAAAAAAATGCAGTGATGGCGCGGCCCGGAATCGCGCTCCCGCGCGGTCTGCTCAGAAAGCATCCTTGCGCCGCCGGATCTCGGCGAAAACTTGGGCATCGGGCAAATCCGCCAGCCCGAGCCGCGCCTTGAACGCCGGGTCGCTCGCACGCAGGAACGGGTTGGTGACGCGCTCCAGATCGAGCCGCGCCGGCACCGTCGGCTCCCCCGCCTTCCGCACCGTGGCAATGGCTGCGGCCCGCTCCCGCAGGGCCGAATCCTCCGGGTCGAGCGACAGCGCGAAGCGGGTGTTGCTCTCCGCATACTCGTGCCCGGAATAGACCCGCGTGTCGCCGGGCAGCGCCGCCATCCGGCTCAGGCTCTGCCACATCTGCTCCGGCGTCCCCTCGAACAGGCGTCCGCATCCCATCACCATCAGGCTGTCCGCCGAGAACAGCGCGGCCGCGTCGGCGAAGTAATAGGCGATGTGCCCGACCGTGTGGCCCGGCACGTCCATGACCCTGGCGACGCTCTCGCCCACCGCGATCTCGTCGCCGTCGCCGAGCGCGATGTCGAGCCTCGGCAGGCGCTGCCGGTCGGCCCACGCGCCAGCGACCTTCGCGCCGAAGTCCCGCCTCAGCGCATCGACGCCCTCGACATGGTCGCCATGGTGGTGCGTGACGAGGATCAGGTCGAGGCCCCAGCCTCGTTCCTTCAGCGCCGCGGCGATCGGCTCGACCGCCGGCGCGTCGACCAGCGCCACCGTCCCCGTGGCGCCGTCGCGCAGGAGATAGGCATAGTTGTCGCTGCGGCAAGGCACGACGACGATCTCGAGCGACATGGGCTCTCCTCCAGGGTTCGGCCGTCGCGGGCAGATGGTGTCGCCGGTCGCGATCGTCTAGGGTACGGCCCATGCATCTCGACGTGCTCGACCTTCGCGCCTTCTACTACCGGACGCGCCTCGGCCGGTCGGCCCAGCGGGTGCTGCAGGAGGCGCTGCGCAAGCTCTGGCCGAGCACCGCGGCAATGACCGTCGCCGGCTACGGCTTCGCAGCGCCGATGCTGCGCCCGTTCCTCGCCGACAGCCGGCGGGTGCTCTCGCTGATGCCGAGCCCGCAGGGCGTGATGCCCTGGCCCGTCGGTGCCGCCAACCTCAGCGTGCTCGTCGAGGAGACGCGGTGGCCGATCGAGGCCGGCAGCATCGACCGGCTGATCGTCGCCCATGGCCTGGAGACCAGCGACAGCCCCGGCGCGCTCCTCGGCGAGATCTGGCGGGTGCTCGCCCCGGGCGGCCGCGTCGTCTTCATCGTGCCGAACCGCTCGGGGCTCTGGGCGCGCCGCGACGTCACGCCGTTCGGCTTCGGGCGGCCCTACAGCGTCGGCCAGCTCGAGACGCTGCTGCGCAAGCACCGCCTCGCCACTGACCGGCACGCGGCCGCGCTCTACGCCCCGCCATCGCATCGCCGCTTCTGGCTGCAGACCGCCTATTTCTGGGAGCGACTGGGCCGCCGCTTCGAGCCGCGGATGATCGCGGGCGCGATCCTCGTCGAGGCGTCGAAGCAGGTCTATGCGCGCCCGCCAGGAGCCGAGGCCAAGGTCGCCGTGCCGGGCCCGTTCGACGTGCTCGAAGGGCTGACGCGGCCAAGCCCCGAGCCCGCGCGCGGCCACGGCCGCGCCTGTCGCGACCGGTGATCGGGCCCCTGCTCGGGCGCGTCGACGCATGCAACCCGTCGCACCCTCAGCATATTGCCACGCATCAGGCCCTCTGCTATCACCGCGCCGATTTCGCCGGTAACTCACGGGTTCGCGAGCCGGGAATCGCATCGCTGTCCGCCCGCGGGGGGCCGTCAGACAACGGAAAGAGGGTCGGGTGTCGAGCTCAGCTTCGTTGACTTCTGGGGTGGCTGGCCGGTACGCGACCGCGCTTTTCGAGATCGCCAGGGACGGGAAGCTGCTCGACGAGGTCGAGCGCGATATCGCCGAGATCGAGCGCGCGCACGCGACGAGCGCCGACTTCCGCGCGCTGCTCGCGTCGCCGATCCACTCGCGCGAGGAACAGGGCAAGGCGATTGCGGCGATCGCGGCCGCCATGGGCCTCGGCACCCCGGTCGCCAACACCCTCGGCCTGATGGCGCAGAACCGCCGCCTCTTCGTCGTGCCGGGCCTCGTCGAGCAGGTGAAGGCGCTGATCGCGGCCGAGCGCGGCGAGGTCACCGCCGAGGTCACCTCGGCGCGCAAGCTCAGCGCCGCCCAGGTCAAGGCGCTGAAGGCGACGCTGAAGAAGAGCGTCGGCAAGGACGTCAAGATAGACGCCACCGTCGACGAAAGCCTGATCGGCGGCCTGATCGTCAAGGTGGGCTCGCGGATGATCGACACGTCGATCCGCTCGAAGCTCGCCCAATTGCAGAATGTCATGAAAGAGGTCGGATGATG
>JBDHSS010000331.1:0-3669 GCA_039808205.1 Paracoccaceae bacterium
GCCGTGCCAGGTGACGACCTCGGCGGTGGCGCGCGACGCACGGAGCGCGAGCGGCAGGCCGGCGGCGGCCGCGAGAAGGCCGAGCGCGCGGCGGCGGGTGAGGATTTCAGTGGCCATGCTGGTCGGGCTCCGTCGACGGCTCGGAGGCGAGAATGTAGTCGCGGGGAATGGCATCGAAGGCGACGACCTCGCCGCCGTTGGTCGCGGCGAAGGCCTCGGCCTTGGCCTTGTCGGCGAAGGGGACCGCCTCGGCGCCGCCCATGCCGCCCTGCATCGCGCTGCCGATCACGAAGCTCGCGGTCTTGGCGTCGGTCCAGTTCTCCCGCCCCGGCTCGGCCCAGCTTGGCGCCTTCCCCATGTCGGAAACGTAGATCGCCGCGATGTCCTTCGACTCCTCCGGCAGCAGGGTGAAGGCGATGGTATCGCGGGCGGAGCTGAACCAGACCGGCTCGTCGGAGCCCTTGAGCAAAATCTGCCCCTTCGGGCCCTCGTGCTCGGTCAGCTGCATGCCGCAGTAGTGGCCAATGGCCTCGTCGGTCAGCGCGTGCGGCGCGGGCTTCTCCGCCTCCTTCTTGCAGGCGGCGAGCGCCAGCGCGGCCAGAAGGCCGATGACCACGGGACGGGGGGCAATTCCACGGAAGGCAAGCATCTCTCGTTCCCTTCTCAGAGCTCGCGGCGCGCGAAGATCGCGGCGGCGAGCGCGAGGGGGGCGGCGGTCCAGGCGACGAGGACGGCGAGGAGCACCGGCGGCGTCAGCGACGTGTGCTCGGCGAGCGCGCTGATACCGGTCAGGCCCCCTGCCCCGCCGGATCCGAGCGTCAGCAGACGGTAGACGTCGGCGGGATTGAGCGCGAGCAGGCTGTCGATGAGGAGCGGCGGCAGGCTGTGGCCGCCGCTCGCGACCAGAAGGCCGAGAAACGCCATGTCGTAGAGGAGGACGAAGAACAGCCAGAGGCCGATGGCGACGCCGCCGGCGGTGCTGCGCTGGCGCACGAGCGTGCTCGCGAGCAGGCCGAGCGCGAGAAAGACCGCGCCGAGCAGGATCGAGGCGCCGGTCATCGCCCCGAAGGCGCGCCAGCCCGCGGCGCCGAGATTCCAGCCGACGGCGAGCGCGGCGACGCCGTAGCCGACGATGGTGGCGAAGGCGAGGATCGCCAGCTGGCCGGTGAACTTGCCGAGGAGAACGGCGCTCCGGCGCACCGGATAGGCGAGGAGCAGGATGAGCGTGCCGCGCTCGGCCTCGCCGGCGATGGCGTCGTGCGACAGAAGGAGTGCTATCAGCGGCACGAGGAAGATCGTCAGGCTCGCGAGGCTCACCGTCACCACGTCGAGGCGGCTCGCGCCGACCGTGCCGACCGGGGCGCTGCCGAGGAGCGCCAGCGTCAGCGCGAGGCCCGCGAGCAAGAGCGTCGTCGCGAGCACCCAACGGTTGCGCATCCCCTCGCGGATCTCGCGGACGGCCAGGATCAGGATCGTCGGCATCGGCATCTCCCGGCGCGCGGCGGTGGGGAGGCCGGCTTCGGCGGTGGCGGTCATCAGGCAGCATCCCGGCGCAGGAAGTGGGCATAGAGATCGTCGAGCGTCGGCTCAATGAGCGCAATGTCGGCGATGGACGACGGCTCGGCCAGCAGGCGCGACAGCAGCGGCAGCTTGTCCACGGCGTCCACCGCCTGCTCGAAGCTGCCGTCGGCGAGGCGGCGCCAGCCGCGCTCGGCGAACGGGCCGGTCGGCCGGATGCGCACGGTGACCGGCAGGCGGGCGAGCCGGCGCAGCTCGTCGAGCGAGCCGTCGGCGATCTTCACGCCGCGGTCGACGATGACCACGCGATCGGCGCGGCCCTCGAGCTCGGTCAGCGCGTGCGAGGCGAGGAGCACGGTGGCGCCCTCGGCAGCGCGCGCGGCGACGATGGCGTAGAAGTCGCGGCGCAGCGCCGGGTCGAGGCCGCTGGTCGGCTCGTCGAGGATCAAGACCCGCGGCTGGCCGAGCAGCGCCTGCGCGAGCCCGAGCCTCTGGCGCATCCCCTTGGAATAGGTGCCGATCGCCCGGTCGGCGGCCCCGTCGAGGCCGACGGCGGTGAAAGCCGGGTCGAGGTGGGACGCATCGAGCCGCTTCAGCCGGGCGTAGAAGCCGAGGGTCTCGCGCCCGGTGAGCGCGAGGTTGAACGAGACGTTCTCCGGCAGGTAGCCGACCGCGGCGCGCAAGCCGAAGCCGTCGCCCGCCGGGTTCGCGCCGAGCAGCTCGACGGTGCCGGCGGTCGGACGCGCCAGCCCGAGGATCATCTTGATCTGCGTGGTCTTGCCGGCGCCATTGTGGCCGACGAGCGCGATCACCTCGCCGGCGTGGAGCTCGAGGTCGAGGTCGACGACGGCGACGATCGGGCCATAGCGCTTGGTCACGCCGCGGAGCGCGACGGTGGTCTCGGTCATCGGATTTCCTCCGGCGCCCCGTCGGGGGGCGCCATCAGCGGCGCGGTGTCGACGACGCCGCCGGGCAAGGTGACGGGAAAGCGCGACTGCGCCCAGCGGATCACCTGCACCGCCGGGCTCGTCAGCAGGAGGCGGGCCTGTGGCGCGGTCCACATCACCCGGTCGATGATGTCGTTCGGCCGATAGGCGCCGTCGGCGATGCCGTCGCCGTCGAGATCGAACGCCGGGTTGTCCGACCAGTAGTTGCCGCGGCCGTCCACCGACCAGTCGAGCGTGCGGGTGCCGACGTATTTCACCTGGGTCTGGTTGCCGATGAAGGCGTTGCCCGTGACCGCGTTGCCCTCGGCGCCGGCGGTGAAGTGGATGCCGATCGCGCAGCCCTCGAAGCGGTTGTCGGCGATGACGCCCTTGTTGGAGTTGAAGATGAACAGGCACTTCTCCGGACCGATGCGGTCGCGGTCGGCATGCACCACCGGCGTATCGGAGCCGGGCGCCATGTCGTCCTCGGCGCCTTGCGACGAGGCGAGCCAGCGCGCCGCCGGCAGCACACGGCCGGTGATGCGGTTGCCGCGGACCTCGGAGAAGTTGGAGGAGTTGAGCATCAGCCCGTGGTCGCGGTCGCCATCGGACCGGTTGCCGACGATCTTCACCCGATCGGAGAACATGATCGCGTAACCGACTGTGTTGTCGATGGAGATGTTGTCCTCGATGACGCTATCGCTGGTGTACATGTAGTGGATGGCGAAGCGGGTCCGCTCGAAGCGGTTGCCGCGGAAGGTGTCGTGCTTCGAGACGCGCACGAAGATGCCGTCGCGACCGAAGCGGACCCGGTTCCCCTCGATCAGCGCGCCGGGCGAGTTCCAGATCATCACGCCGTTGCCGGCGTCGGCCTGACGGCCGGCGCGGCCGGTGATGTCGTTGCCGCGGACGGTGGCGTCGGGCGCGCCCTGCAGCAGGATGCCGTGCAGGTTGTCGACGAGGACGTTGCCCTCGACGAGCGCCCCCTTGGCCGTCCTGGTCAGGACGATGCCCGCGTCCATCGCCGCCCGGTCCGCGCCGGAGCCGCGGATCGTCAGGTCGCGCACGGTGACATCAGGCGCGGTGACGGTGACGACGCTGCCCTCACCCGGCCCGACCAGGACAGCGCCGGGCTCGCCGCGCAGGGTGATCGCGCGGTCGAGCGTCACGGGGCCGGCATGGTCGCCGGCCGCGAGAACGAGCTCGTCCCCCGGCGCCGCCGCCG
>JBDHSS010000332.1:0-3658 GCA_039808205.1 Paracoccaceae bacterium
TGAACGGCTTCTCGATGAAGTCGTAGGCGCCCTGCTTGATCGCGGCGACGGCGATCTCGATGTTGCCGTGGCCGGAAATGATGACGACCGGGATCGCCGGGTTGTCGCGCTTCACCCGCTTCAGGATGTCGATGCCGTCGAGACGGCTGTCCTTGAGCCAGATGTCGAGCACGATGAGGTCGGGTGCCGCGCGATCGATCTCGGAGAGCGCGGTCTCGCTGTCCCACGCCAGCCGCACGCCGTGGCCCTCGTCCTGCAGGATGTCGCCGATCAGGGTGCGGATGTCGGCCTCGTCGTCCACCACCAGGATGTCGGTCATTACATGCTCTCCCTCAACTTCTCGGTAATCTTGGCGTTCTCGTCCGCGGCGTGCCGGTGCTCGGGCAGCGCCTGCGGCAGGATGATGCGCGCCCAGGCGCCGGGCGGGTCGCCGGGCTCGAACGGCGGCGCCGGCACCAGCTCGAGCGTGCCGTCGTGCTCCTCGACGATCTTCTTCACGATCGGCAGGCCGAGGCCGGTGCCCTTGGCACGGTGGGTGACGTAGGGCTCGAAGAGCCGCGCCGGCTGCTCGGGCAGGCCCATGCCGTTGTCCTGGATGTCGATGACGAGCTGCTCGGGCTCGGCCATCAGCGACACGCGGATCTCGCCCGGCGTCGAGCCCGGGTGCTTGGCCATGCGCTCGTCGATCGCCTCCGAGGCGTTCTTCAGGAGGTTGGTAAACGCCTGGTTGATCATTGTGCCGTCCAGATGGGCCAGCACCGCCGGCTCGGGAAGGGCGAGGCGGAAGGTGATGTCGGGACGAGCGGATTCCTGCAGCAGCACCGCCTCGGCGACGAGCTTGCCAAGATCGAGCGGCCGGCGCTCGGGCGCCGGCATCCGGGCGAACTTGGAGAACTCGTCGACGATGCGGCGCAGGTCGTTGGTCTGGCGCACGATGACGTCGGCGTACTGCTCGAGCGCGGCACGCTCCTCGGGGCCTACCAGCGGCCCGAACTTGCGGCGCAGGCGCTCGGCGGAGAGTTGGATCGGCGTTAGCGGGTTCTTCACCTCGTGGGCGATGCGGCGCGCGACGTCGCCCCAGGCGGCCATGCGCTGCGCGACGACGAGATCGGTCACGTCGTCGAAGGAGACGACATAGCCCTCGAGCCGGCCGTCGCCGGCCTGGCGGGTGGCGACGCGCACCAGAAGGTCGCGCTCCTGGCCGGCGCGGGCGAGCTTGACCTCGGCCTGGGCGACGCCGTTCCGGCGGGTGTCGACGCGGTGCAGGAGCTCGGCGAACTCGGGCACCGTCGCCTCGAAGGCCTCGCCCGCGGCGGTGTCGGGGTCGATGTCGAGAAGCGCCCCGGCGGCCGCGTTCATCACCTCGATGCGGCCGGCACCGTCGAGGCCGATGACCCCGGCGGTGACGCCCGAGAGCACCGAGTCGAACAGCCGCCGGCGGCGCTCGGTCTCCTCGTTGGCGGCGATGAGCGCGTCGCGCTGGCCCTTCACCTGTCGGGTCATCTCGTTGAAGGTGCGCCCGAGGAGCGCGATCTCGTCGTCGCCCTTCTCCTCGCGCACCTTGACGTCGAGATCGCCCTGCCCCACCCGCTCGGCAGCGCCGGCGAGCCGGCCCACGGGGCGCGCCAGGCGCTCGGCGAACCAGAGCCCCATCCACATGGCGGCGAGGATCACGACGAGGGCGAAGCCGAGGTAGACGAGCGCGAACTCGAAGAGGAGCCGGCCGCGGTCCGCCTCGAGCTGCTGGTAGAGGCGCACCGTCTCCTGGGTCTCGTCGAGCAGCGACAGGATCTTGCCGTCGACCTCGCGGCTCACGTAGAGGAAGTGGTCGGGAAAGGCGGTGAGCTGGAGCAGCGCCCAGAACTCGTTGTTCTCCCAGTCCTGGATGACGACCACCTCGCCGCTCCGCGCGCGCTCGATGTCGGCCGGCGTCGGCGGCGTGTACCAGAAGAGATAGCTGCGCTCGCCGCGGGCGCGCAGCTTGCCGTCGCCGTCGATGATGTAGGCCTTGGGCAGCGCGCGCTGCATCTGCAGCTGGCCGCGGGTCAGAAGGTCGCGCAGCTGGCCGCCAGCGAGCAGCGGGTTGCGCTCCTTCTGCTCGTTCAGGAAGTTGCCGAGCTCGCGGGCGTCGGCCTGCAGCGTCGTGCGGTGCTCCTCCTCGTAGGCCTGCGCCGCAGCCATCGAGTTCGTCACCACGTCGTGGACGCGCTCGGAAAACCAGCCCTCGAGGCCGAAGTTGAGCGTGATCGTGGCAAAGACCGCGACGAGCACCGTCGGGATCAGCGCGATGAGCGTGAAGAAGCGCACGAGCCGCATGTGCAGCTTGGAACCCGCCGACCGGCGCCGCCGCGCGGCGATCATCTCGGCGACGCGCTGGGCGACGAAGGCCGCGACGATCAGCGCATAGACGAAGTCGGCGAGCAGCACCGGGCGCAGCATCGAGCCGCTGCCGAGCCACTGCATCTCCGAGAGCACGGCGAAGGTCGCGCCGGCGAGCAGCGGCCCGAAGGCCACCATCGTCCACAACGCCGCGTGGCGAAGGTTGTGCCGGCTGCGCCAGCGCGCCAGGCGGAGCCCGGCGTAGGTCAGTTCGTGGCTGCGCATTCTCGCGTGACGCTTGGTTTCCGGCTCGACTGTGGCCTTCTTACATCATTCGTTTGCCACGTGTAACCCTAATGTCGAGATCCTTGATCTTCTTGCGCAGGGTGTTCCGGTTGATGCCGAGGAGCTCGGCGGTTCGCACCTGGTTGCCGCGCGTCGCCGACAGGCTGAGCGCGATGAGCGGCAGCTCCATCTCCTTGAGGATCCGGTCATAAAGCCCGTCGGGCGGCAGGCTGTCGCCGTGCAGGTCGAAGTAGCGCCGCAGGTGCGCCTCGATGGCGTGGGCGAGCCGCTGCGGCTGCGCCCCCTGCGGGCTGGCCGCCGAGCTCGGCCGCGCCGAGATCTCCTGCGCCACCACGGCGCCGGAGATCACCTCGTCGGGGCAGAGCACGCAGAACCGCCGCATCAGGTTCTCGAGCTCGCGCACGTTGCCCGACCAGTCCTGCTTCTTCAGCAGGTCGAGCGCCTCCTTCGAGATCGACTTGCGCGGCAGCCCCTCGGTCTCGGCCTTCCGCAGGAACGCCCGCGCCAGATCCGGCACGTCCTCGAGCCGCTCGCGCAACGGTGGCAGGCGGATCGGCACGACGTTGAGGCGATAGAACAGATCCTCGCGGAAGCGGCCCTCGTTGATGAGGTTGCGCAAGTCCTGGTGGGTCGCCGCGACGATCCGCACGTCCGCCGTCTGCAGCTCGCGGCCACCGACGCGGGTGAACTCTCCCTCCTGCAGCACCCGCAGGAGCCGGGTCTGTGCGTCGAGCGGCATGTCGCCCACCTCGTCGAGAAAGAGCGTGCCGCGCCGCGCCTGCTCGAACTTGCCGGCCATCGCGCGCTCGGCGCCGGTGAAGGCACCCCTCTCGTGGCCGAAAAGCTCGCTCTCGATCAGGTCGCGCGGGATCGCCGCCATGTTGATCGCGACGAACGGCCCGGCCTTGCGCAGCCCGTAGTTGTGCAGCGCCCGCGCGACGAGCTCCTTGCCAGTACCGCTCTCGCCGGTGATCATCACGCCGAGGTCGGTGTTCATCAGCCGCGCGAGGATGCGGTAGACCTCCTGCATCGC
>JBDHSS010000333.1:0-3655 GCA_039808205.1 Paracoccaceae bacterium
AGCTCGGCGACGCCGTCCTGCCAGGCGCGGGCGGGCGCGAGGCCGAGGGCGGCGCGGGCGGCGGTGGTGTCGGCGACGAAGTAGCGCTGATCGCCGGCGCGCCAGTCGCTGAGCCGGGTCTCGACGGCATGGCCGACCAGCGTCTCGATGTGGGCGATGAGCCGGCGCAGGCTGACGGCGTTCGCCGGGCCGCCGCCGAGGTTGAAGGCGCGGCCCGCCACTTGGTCGATGCGCGCCCAGGCGGCGCGGTAGGCGGCGACGGCGTCGGCGACGTTCAGGATGTCGCGCACCTGCCGGCCGTCGCCGAAGATGCTGATCGGCTGGCGCTCGAGCGCGCGGATCAGGAAGTGCGCGACCCATCCCTGATCCTCGGTGCCCATCTGCCGCGGGCCGTAGATGCAGCTCATCCTCAGGACGGCGGTCGGCACGCCGAAGCTGCGCGCATAGTCGAGCACGTACTGGTCGGCCGCGCCCTTGGAGCAGCCGTAGGGGGTGTGGAAGTCGAGCGGGCGGTCCTCGCCGACGCCGCGGGCGCGCAGGCGCGCGTCCCGCGGCAGCCAGGCGTCGCCCTCGACCGCGAGCGCGATGTCGGCGAGGTCGCCATAGACCTTGTTGGTGCTGGCGAAGACGAGCGGCGTGCGGTCGCCGCGGCGGCGCAGCGCCTCGAGCACGGTCAGCGTGCCGCGGAGGTTGACGTCGAAGTCGGCGGCGGGGTCGACGAGGCTCGTCGTCACCGCGACCTGGGCCGCGAGGTGGAAGACGGCCGCCACCCCGGCGGTGGCCTTCGCCACCGCGTCGGCGTCGCGGACGTCGCCGATGATGGCGGTGATCCGGCCCGGATGGCGGCGGCGGAGCCAGTCGAGGTTCCTCTCCACGCCGGGGCGGGCGAGGGCGTCGAGGACGACGACGTCGTGGCCGTCCTGCGCCAGCCGGTCGGCGAGGTTCGAGCCGATGAAGCCGGCGCCGCCGGTGACGAGGACGCGGGCGCCGGAGGCGGCGCTCATGCGACGAGCCCGCGCCGCTCGAGCTCGCCGCGGGCCTCGGCGACGCGGTCGGTGGCCTCCTGGCGCGCCACCCACCGGGCGAGCTCGGCGAGGCCGGCGGCGAAGTCCTCGCGCGGGCGGTAGCCGAGCTCGGCCCGCGCCTTGGCAAGGTCGGGGATGTTGTGGCGGATGTCGCCGGCGCGCGCCTGCCCGGTGATCTCGGGGCGGAGGTCGGCGCGGCCCATGGACGCCGCCTGCTGCAGCGCCACTTCCTCGATCGTGCGGTCCTCGCCCGAGCCGATGTTGAAGACCTCGCCGTCGGCTTGCCGGCAGTCGAGCGCGAGCAGGAACGCGCGGGCGACGTCGCGGACGTGGACGAAGTCGCGGCGCTGGCGGCCGTCCTCGAACACCATCGGCCGCTTGCCGTTGGCGATGCGGGACGCGAAGATCGCCAGCACCCCGGTGTAGGGGTTCGAGAGCGCCTGGCCGGGGCCGTAGATGTTCCAGAGCCGCAGCGCTGCCCCCTCCATGCCGTACTGGCGGGTCAGGGTCAGCGTCATCCGCTCCTGCACGTACTTGCCGATCGCGTAGACCGAGCGCAGCGCCGGGCGCTTGCTCTCGGGTGTCGGCACCGGCACCAGCGGGCGGCCTTCGGCGTCGGTCGGATCCCAGCTGCCGGAGGGGGCGCGGCCGGTGCGGACCGCGTCCTCGACGAGCGTGCCGTCCTCGGTGCGGTAGAGGCCCTCGCCGTAGATGCTCATCGACGAGGCGACGACGACGCGGCGCACCGGCCGCGCGATCAGCGCCTGGAACAGCACCGCGGTGCCGTAGTCGTTGACCGAGGTGTAGCGGTCGACGGCGTACATGCTCTGGCCGACGCCGACCTCGGCGGCGAGGTGGACGACGGCGTCGGCGCCGTCGAGGGCGGCGCGCACCCGGGTCTCGTCGCGGATGTCGCCGACGACGAGCTCGACGGCCGGGTCGAGCCCCGCCTCGGGGTCGGAGGGCGGCGTGCGGTCGGGGTGGACCTGCTCGATCAGGCTGTCGAGCACCCGGACCCGGTCGCCGCGGGCGAGGAGCGCCCGCGCGAGGTGGCGCCCGATGAATCCCGACCCGCCGGTGATGAGGACTGTCTCGCCCATGGAGCCTCCGCTCGCTGCTGTCGGCGCGCCCGGCCGAGGCCGCCAGGGTTTGTACCTCCCTAACTGCATCATCTTCCGATGAGTTCCGCGGCCGCGGGTCGGCCGAGGAACTTTCCTCCCGCGCGGGGCTTGTTGAGAGGCAGCGAGGCATACCGGGAAAGCGGCCAATGGGTGAGCGAAGCGTGCGCGTCGGCATCGTCGGGGTCGGGAACTGCGCGAGCTCGTTCGTGCAGGGGCTCAGCCACTATGCCGAGGCGGTGTCGAACGAGCCGCCGCCCGGCCTGATGCACGTCGAGCTCGGCGGCTACCACGTCGGCGACGTCGAGGTGGTCTCGGCCTTCGACGTGCACGCGGCCAAGGTCGGCCGCGAGGTCGGCGAGGCGATCTTCGCGCGGCCGAACAACACCTTCCGCTTCGCGACGCCGCGGCCGCGCGGCGTGACGGTGCAGCGCGGGCCGACCTTCGACGGCATCGGCCGCTATCTCAGGGACGAGATCGAGGAGGCCGAGGCCGAGCCCGTGGACGTCGCCGCGGCGCTGCGGGAGACGGGGACCGAGGTGCTCGTCTCCTACCTGCCGGTCGGGTCGCAGCGGGCGAGCGAATACTATGCCGAGCAGGCGATCGCCGCGGGCTGCGCCTTCGTCAACTGCATCCCGGTCTTCATCGCCTCGGACCGCGACTGGGCCCGGCGCTTCGAGGCGCGCGGGCTGCCGATCGTCGGCGACGACATCAAGAGCCAGGTGGGTGCCACGATCGTGCACCGGATGCTCGCCAACCTCTTCCGCGAGCGCGGCGTGCGGCTCGACCGCACCTATCAGCTGAACTTCGGCGGCAACACCGACTTCAAGAACATGCTGGAGCGCGAGCGGCTGATCTCGAAGAAGATCTCGAAGACCCGCGCGGTGACGAGCCAGCTCGATGCGCCGCTCGACGAGCGCGACATCCACGTCGGCCCGAGCGACTTCGTGCCCTGGCTCGACGACCGCAAGATGGCGCACATCCGCCTCGAGGGCACGACCTTCGGCGGGGTGCCGCTCAACGTCGAGCTGAAGCTCGAGGTCTGGGACAGCCCGAACTCGGCCGGGATCGTCATCGACGCGGTGCGCTGCGCCAAGCTCGGGCTCGACCGCGGGCTCGCCGGGCCCTTGGTCGGGCCGTCGAGCTACTTCATGAAGTCGCCGCCCGAGCAGTTCACCGACGACGAGGCGCGCCGGCGGACGCTCCGCTTCATCGCCGGCGAGGAGCCGGCGGTGGCGCGGCCGTCCTGATGGCCACCTACACCAAGGCGGAAATCCGCGCCCGGGTCGCCGATCTGGGCAAGTGGTTCCACGACCTCGACCTCGATGGGGTCAGGACCGCGCCCGACCATTTCCTCCACGACTATCCGGCGGTGAAGTGGCGGCGCTTCGCCCATGCGGTGCCAGCGGATCTCGCCGGACGGACGGTGCTCGACATCGGTTGCAACGCCGGCTTCTATGCCATTGAGATGAAACGGCGCGGCGCCGACCGGGTGGTCGCGGTCGACAGCGA
>JBDHSS010000334.1:0-3646 GCA_039808205.1 Paracoccaceae bacterium
TGCGGCCGTCGCGCATGACGGTCACGCGCTCGGCGATCTCCACCACCTCGTCGAGGCGGTGCGAGACGAAGACGACGGCGATGCCGTCGGCCTGCAGCCGCGCGACGATGGCGAGCAGGCGGTCGACCTCGGCCCGGGTCAGGGACGCGGTCGGCTCGTCCATGAAGATGAGGCGCGCCTCGGCGGCGAGGCCGCGGGCGATGGCGGTGATCTGGCGCTCGGCGACCGAAAGGTCGGAGACCAGTGCGTCGAGGTCGAGCGCGAGGTCGAGCCGCGCCAGCACCGCGCGCGCGACGCGGCGCATGGCCGCGCGCCGCACCGGCTTCAGCGCCGCGCCCATCGTCTCCTCGATGGCGATGTTCTCGGCGACGGTGAGGTTCGGGAACAGCGACAGATCCTGGAAGATCACCTGGATGCCGAGCGCCTTGGCCTTGGCCGGGTCGAGCGGCAAAACCGGCTCGCCGTCGATCTCGATCGTTCCCGCGCTCGGCGGGTGGACCCCGGCGACGCACTTGATGAGCGTCGACTTGCCGCAGCCGTTCTCGCCGACGAGGCAGTGCACCTCGCCACGGCGCACCTCCCAGTCGATTCCCGACAGCGCCTCGACGCCGCCGAAGCGCTTGGACAGGTTCTCGAGCCGCAGGAACGGCGTCTCTTCCGTCATTGCGAATCCCCGGCAAGGGGCCCGCCGGTCGGGGTGGACCGGCGGGCGCGAGCTTAGAGGCGGCGCGCCGAGGGGCTCCGGCTCGACCCGCCGGCGCCCGTCTGCCGCGTGAAATAAGGATCACGCGCTTGGAAAGCTCGGCTTCTTTCAAGTGAGTTCATCTTTTCTTCCCACACTCTGCACGACGGATGCCCTGCACCAAGCGAACGAGGCGAGGCTTTGCCTCGCGAGTCCCGGCCCGACAAGCGAACGCATGCGTTCGCCGGGCCGTTCGTCGGAGCGGGGGACCCGCGGAGACGAAGGGGCTCGTGTCGCGGCGTTCCCATCCGGCCGCGTCCGCTTCGGCGGATGCGCTCGTCGCATCCGCCCCCCCGGAGGGGCGGATGCGGTCGGATTTGTCACTCGCCAAATCCGACGAGACCGTCACCGTCGCACCACCGGACGGGAACGGAGAGCCGCGTGTCGTTTCCTCACCGAGAGTACCGTTCCTTGATGGTGCCTTACTCTCTCAGAGCCCGAGCTCGACCAGGCGGTCGATGTTCGCCTTGTCGAGCGCCTCGAGCTTCTGCGCCTGGATGAGCTTCTTCTCCGGGATCACCTTGACCGGCCCGACGCCGACGAGCTCCATCCCGTCCTTCGGCTCCTCGCCCTTGGCGAGCAGGGTGCCGAGCTGGACGAAGATCTCGCCCGCCGTCATCGGATTCCAGATGTAGCCGCCGCGGATCGTGCCGCTCTTGACGTACTTCACTCCCTGCCCCGGGGAGAAGCCGCCGACCAGCGCCACCTTGTCGGCGACCTCGCGGTCCTCGAGCACGCGCGCCGCCCCGATCGGCCCCTGCGAGCCGAAGGTCAAAATGCCTTTGAGGTCGGGATGGGCGCGCAGCTGGTCCTGCGTGGTGCGGATCGAGTCGTCGACGCTCTCGGCCACGCCGAAGCGGTCGCCGAGCATCTTCATGTTCGGGTACTTCTCCTTCTGGTAGGCGATCGCCGCGTCGGCCCAGGCGTTGTGCAGCGGCACGGTCAGCGAGCCGACGTAGACGATGTACTCGCCGGTCTCGCCCATCTCCTTGGCGAGCAGATCCATGTGCGCCTGGCCATAGGCCTCGACGGTGGTCAGCTCGAAGTCCCAGTCGCGGTTCTCCTGGTCCGGGCCCTCGTGCGCCAGAACCTTGATGCCGGCTTCCTTGGCGCGGCCGAGGACCGGTGCGAGGGCGGCGGAGTCGTTCGGGACGATGCCGATGACGTTGACCTTGCGGGCGATGAGATCCTCGATCGCGCGCACCTGCTGGGCGGCGTCGGCGTGGGTCGGCCCGACCATCCAGGCGTTGGTGCCCTCCTTCTCGGCCTCCTGCTTGATGCCCTGCTCCATGGCGTTGAACCACGGGATGCCGCCGATCTTGACGACGACGCCCACCTGGGGCTCGTCGGCGGCGAAGGCGAAGCCGCCGGGCAGAAGGCTGGTCGCCAGGCCTGCGGCCGTGGTCGCGAGCAGACTGCGTCGCGTGATCCTCATGGACGTCGTCCTCCGGTGCTGGTGCGATGTGCCTCGCGGGGGCGCGAGGGGACTTGCCGCGGGGTCGAGCCGCGGAAGGTGACGGCGCAGCGCAGGCGCCGCGACTGCGGCGGAGCGGCGTCGCCGCCGATGCGCCGGCCGAGCATCGCCCAGGCGCATTCCGCCATCTCCTCGACCGGCTGGCGCACCGCGGTCAGCGCCGGCGCCACGAGCCGCATCCACTCCATCTCGTCGAAGCTCGCGAGCGCGAGGTCGTCGCCCGGCCGGACGTCGCGCTCGGCGAGCAGGCGATACGCGGCGAGCGTCGTCTCGTGGTCGAGGCAGAAGAGCGCCCGCGGCCGGTCGGGGCCCGAGAGGCGCGCGACGAAGGCGGGCGGCGCATGGTCGCCAAAGCCGACCTCGATGAGCTCGAGCGCGATGCCGCGCGCGGCCGAGAGCGCCCCCTCCCAGCGCTCGCGAACGTTCGAGATCGCGAGATCGGTCCCGGCGACCAGGCAGTGCTCGACGCCTTGCGCGGCGAGGTGACGGACGATCGCCGCCGCGGCCGGGCCGTTGTCGACCGCGACGAGATCGAAACGCGGGTCGTCGGGGATGCGGTCGGCGACGACGAGCGGCGCCGGCAGCCCCGGCGGCAGCCGCTCGCCAAGCGCGCCGTCGCAGGGCAGGACGATGAGGCCCGCCGGGCGCCACTCCCGGATCGACCGCAGCCGCGCCGCCTCCTCGGCGGGATCATTGCGCGCGGACACCACGACGAGGTCGAAGCCGTCGAGCCGGGCGAGATGCTCCAGCGTCGAGACGAAGGCCGCGAACATCGGATTGGTGAGGTCGGGCACGATGACCCCGGCGAGCCGCGACTGGCCCGAGCGCAGCCGCGAGGCGCGGTTGTCGCGCACGTAGCCGAGGCTCTCGACCGCGGCCCGCACCCGCTCGACGATCTCCGGAGCGACGCTCGCCTTGCCGTTCAGCACGTTGGAGACGGTCGCGACCGAAACGCCGGCACGGTCGGCGACGGCACGCATCGACGGACCCATGCTCATCCTAGGCCATTCCCTCCCCCGCTTCCCGATGATCTCGCGTCTCGGTGAAACGTTTCACGAAACAGTAGCCTTCGGCCCGCCCGCTGTCAATCGGATGCGCGGCCCGAACGTCGGGCGGCGCGCACGCCCGGCCCCGGCCGGGCTCCTCCGCACGATCTTCATCGGCACTTCCTCCTTGCGTCCGTCCGGCCGCCATCGTGGTCGCTGCCGGCGTGGATGCCAAGCCCGACGTGGCCGGCTTGGCAAAGCGCGCCGTCCGGGCTAGGGGCTCGGGCGATGCCCCGCTATGCGCTCAGGATCGAATACGACGGCCGGCCGTTCGTCGGCTGGCAATGGCAGGCCGCGCACCCGAGCGTGCAGCGCCGGCTGGAGCAGGCGATCGCGCGCATCGCGCCCGAGGCGCCGCCGGTGACGGGCGCCGGGCGCACGGAC
>JBDHSS010000335.1:0-3640 GCA_039808205.1 Paracoccaceae bacterium
GGCCGAGCCGCGCCGCCGCCGCCTCGGCCGAGCGCGCCGCCAGCAGGCCGAGGACGAGGCGCGCGCCGTCGCGGAGCGCGCGGCCGAGCGCGTAGACGCCGCCGCCTTCGATGCCCTCTGCCGAGACGACGAACTCGGCCGCGACGCTCTCGCCGCCCGCGGTCAGCGTCACCGGCTTCACCGGCGCTCCCGCGTGCCGGCGCATCGCCGGCGACCACGCGACGCAAAAGCCGACGTTCGAGGCGCGGAACGGCACGAGCGGCACGCCCGCGTCGGCGACGATCACCGCCCAGGCACCATCCGAGCCGAGCCGGCGCCAGGAGGCGCCGCCGAGCGCCAGCACCGTCGCGCCCGCGGCCACCTCGCGCGCGCCGTCGGGCGTGTCGAAGCAGGCGGCCGCCCCGCGCCAGCCGGTCCAGCGCCAGCGGGTGCGGACCGCGACGCCGGCGGCATCGAGCTGCCGGAGCCAGGCGCGGAGCAGCGGCGACGCCTTCATCCCCTCGGGAAACACCCGGCCAGACGAGCCGACGAAGGTCGCGACGCCGAGCCCTTCGGCCCAGGCCCGCACCGCCGCCGGGCCGAAGCCGGCGACGGCGGGCGCGATCGCCGCGGCATCGGAGTAGGCGGCGGCGAAGGCCTCGGGGGTTGCATCGAAGGTCAGGTTGAGCCCGGACTTGCCCGCCATCAGGAGCTTGCGCCCGACGGTCGGCTTCGCCTCGGCGAGGACCACGCGGTGGCCGCGCGCCGCCAGCGTCTCGGCGGCCATCAGCCCGGCAGGCCCGCCGCCCACCACCAGCGCCGCGACGGTCTCCGCCGGCAATCAGGCCCGCCGTCGCGCGCGGCGCAGCCAGAGCACCAGGCCGGCGATCGCGGCGAGGAGCACGACGACGAGGCCGATGATGAGCGCGGTCTGGTCGAGCCAGGCGATCGCCGGCACGCAGAGCGCCATGAAGAGACCGTTCAGGCACATGAGCGGCGAGAGCGTGTGCACGCCGGAGACGAAGGTGCCGAGCGCGAGCAGCAGCAGCACGGTGAGGCTCGTCGAGTCCTGGTTGAGTACCGCCTGCAGGCTCGGCAGGAACACAAGGTTCATCGCCAGCAGAAACGCCGCCCAGTGCAGCGCCTGGGTCCAGACCAGCCGCCAGCGCCCGGCGCCGTCGCGCGCGCGCCCCCAGCCCTCGACGACGGCGACCACCGCCACCACCACCGCGACCACGTCCCAGTAGCGCACGATCGGCTGTCGCGTCAGGCTGACATAGCCGGCGCCGGCGGCCGCGAGCGCCAGAATCACAAAGTAGGGCAGCTCGCGCCGCCACAGCGTCTCGGGCACGCGCGAGGGGCGCGGCGCCGGGGCTGGGGGCGCGTTCAGGATCGCGTCGAGCTCGTCGTCCGGCGTGGTCACGCGTCATCCTCCCGGGCCCGGCCCGCGCTCTTGTCCGACGCCACGGGGCGCGCGTCAACGGGCCGGCGGCGCCGGACGGCAGCGAGGTGCCGGGCGGATGCACCGCTACGCATCCGCCAAAGCGGATGCAAAACGATTACCACTGTCGGCGACGCACCATGCCTCTCAGGCTCCGCGCGTCCCGCGTTCCACCGAACGGCCCGGCGAACGCAGTGGGCGGTGCCCGGCTTTGCCGCGTCGCGGGCTACCAGCTCGCGGCGATGTATTTCGTCTCGCAGAACTCGAGGATGCCGTGGTGGGCGCCTTCGCGGCCGAGGCCCGACTGCTTGACGCCGCCGAACGGCGCCGCCGGGTCGGAGACGAGGCCGCGGTTGAGGCCGACCATGCCGGCCTCGATCCTCTCGGAGACGCGCAGGCCGCGGGCGAGGTCGCGGGTGTAGACGTAGGCGATGAGGCCGAACTCGGTGTCGTTGGCGAGCGCGACCGCCTCGTCCTCGGTGGCGAAGCTGCGGATCGCGGCCACGGGGCCGAAGATCTCCTCCCGGCCGATCTCGGCGCCGGCCGGCACCCGGTCGAGCACGGTCGGCGGAAAGTAGAAGCCGGCGCGCTCGAGCGGCTTGCCGCCGGTGACGACGCGGGCGCCGCGGGCGACGGCGTCGTCGACGAGGCCCGCGATCGTGCGGATCGCGGCGGGGTTGACCATCGGGCCGACCCGGGTCGCGGGATCGTAGCCCGGTCCGACCCGAAGTGCCGCCATCCGCGCGGCGAGGCCCTCGGCGAAGGCGGGCAGGATGCCGTCCTGCACCAGGAAGCGGTTGGCGGCGGTGCAGGCCTCGCCGCCGTTGCGCATCTTGGCGATCATCGCGCCGTCGAGCGCCGCCTCGAGGTCGGCGTCGTCGAAGACGACGAAGGGGGCGTTGCCGCCGAGCTCCATCGAGCAGGAGATCACCTGATCGGCCGCCTCCTTGAGCAGGCGCCGGCCGACCTCGGTCGAGCCGGTGAACGACAGCTTGCGCACGCGGGGATCGTGCAGCATGGCGCCGACGGTGGCGCCGGCGCGTGAGGTGGTCAGCACGTTGACGACGCCGGCCGGCACCCCGGCCTCGGCGAGGATCTCGGCCAGCGCGTAGGCGGTGAACGGCGTCTCGGTCGCGGGCTTCAAGACGCAGGTGCAGCCGGCAGCAAGCGCCGGGCCGATCTTGCGGGTCGCCATGGCCGCGGGGAAGTTCCACGGCGTCACCATCACCGCGATACCGATCGGCTGGTGCTGCACGAGGATGCGGTTGGCGCCGCCGGGAGCGGTCGCGAGCTCGCCATTGAGCCGCACCGCTTCCTCGGCGAACCAGCGGAAGAACTCGGCGGCATAGGTGATCTCGCCGGCGGCGTCGGGCAGCGCCTTGCCGTTCTCGAGGCTGATGAGCTCGGCGAGGCGGTCGCGCCGCGCAATCATCAGCTCGAACGCGCGGCGCAGCGCCTCGGAGCGCGCGCGCGGCGCGGTGGCGGCCCACGCGGGGAGTGCCGTGTGAGCGGCGGCGACGGCATCGATCGCGTCCTCGACCGAGGCGTCGGCGACGCTCGCGAATGCCCGGCCCGTGGAGGGATCGGTCACGTCGATGCGCTGGCCGGTGCCGCCCGGACGCCAGGCGCCGCCGATCCAGAGGTCGCCCTTCAGCTGGGCGGGGTCGAAGCTCAGGGGCAGGGTCTCGACGGTCATGGCATCCTCCGCGGAAGGCGTCGGGCAGCTGTAGCATGGCCGTGCGGCGGGATCGACATCGCGGATCGGCGCGGCGGGCGCGGATGAGTCGGCTTCAGGCCGGGGTTGCAATCGCGCCGAAAACCGACTAAGTCGCGCCCACTCGAAAATCCACAGGCGGGGTCGCGGCGTGCGGGGGAGACATCCCCGGGCGTCCACCGGTTGGGCCGGAAGGCTCTTCTCCCCGCCGAGGCGAAACCGGAAAGGAAGTCGCAGACCATGGCTCTGCCCGAATTCACCCTGCGCCAGCTCCTCGAGGCCGGCGTCCACTTCGGCCACCAGACGCAGCGCTGGAACCCGCGCATGGGGCCGTACATCTACGGCGACCGCAACGGCATCCACATCATCGATCTGACCCAGACGGTGCCGCTGCTCGACCAGGCGCTGCACGCGGTGCAGCAGACCGTGGCGAAGGGCGGGCGCATCCTCTTCGTCGGCACCAAGCGGCAGGCGCAGAAGGCCGTCGCCGACGCCGCCGAGCGCTC
>JBDHSS010000336.1:0-3634 GCA_039808205.1 Paracoccaceae bacterium
CGGCGCGGGCTCGGGCAGCGGAGCGGGAGGCACGGGTTCCGGCTCCGGGACCGGCACGACCCGCAGCGGCGGCGGCGCCTTGCTCTCGAGCCGGCGCAGGATCTGCTCCTCGCCGCGGCTGTCGCGGCCCTCCCCGCGCACGAACCAGCGGGTGTGGCAGGCGGTGCACTGCACGTGCCGGCCGGCCGCGGGAACCATGGCGTCGGCGATCTCGTACTCGGCGCCGCAGTTCGGGCAGGTCAGGCGCATCACGGGGACCTCGGGGAGGGGCGGGCTCGGGGCCGAATCGGCTCGGGCCCGTTCTATCGGCGGCTCCCGCGCAATGAAAGCGGAGGGCGCCCCGGCTCGCGCGGGCGTTGCACCCGCCGGCGGCGGCTGTATAAGTCGCCGCGGCAGGCGGCAGAGAGACAAGTCTTGTGATCGAGTTCGACCAGGCGGGGTTCAGCTACGGCGGGACCACGGTGCTGCGCGACCTGACCCTCACCCTCGCGCCCGGGTCGTTCCATTTCCTGATCGGCCGCTCCGGCGCCGGCAAGACCACGCTTCTGCGCCTCTGCTACATGGATCTGGTGCCGACCGAAGGCGAGGTGCGCTTCTTCGGCCGCAGGATCGCGCGCGCCGACCGCGACGGCATCGCGGCGCTGCGCCAGGCGGTCGGGGTGGTGCACCAGGACTGCCAGTTCCTCGACCACCTTCCGCTCGGCGAGAACATCGCGCTGCCGCTCAAGGTGAGCGGCATCCGCCCCGACGAGCGCTCGGGCGATCTCGCGGCGCTCCTTGAGTGGGTCGACCTCACCGGCCGCGTCACGGCGCTGCCGGCCGAGCTCTCCGGCGGCGAGCGGCAACGCGCGGCGCTCGCCCGCGCGGTGATCCTGAGCCCGGCGGTGATCCTCGCCGACGAGCCGACCGGCAACATCGACTGGGAGATGGCGCTCAGGCTGCTCGCGCTTCTCGTCGAGCTCAACCGCATGGGCAAGACCGTGCTCATCGCCACCCACGATCTCAACCTGATCCGCGCGGCAAAGGGCCGGGTGGCGGCGCGGGTGCTGCGCCTCGCCGACGGGCAGGTGCAGCCGGCGGGAGCGGACCTGTGATCCGCCGCAGGCTCGCGCGCTGCGGCGCCTGGCTCGCCGACGCGGACGGTGCGGACCGGGTGGTGCCGCGCGGCATGCACGCGGGGCTCTCGGTCGGCTTCCTCTCGGCGGTGATGGCGTTTCTCGCCGTGCTGGCGCTGGCGCTGTCGCTGGCCGCGGGTCGGCTGGCGCACGCCTGGGAGGGCGAGATCGCCGATACCGCGACGCTGCAGGTCTTCGCCGCCGAGGATGCCATGGAGAGCCAGGCGCGCGCGGCCCTCGCGGTCCTCAGGACGACGCCGGGGATCCGGTCGGTGCGCATGGTCGACCTCGCCGAGCAGGAGAAGCTGCTTGAGCCGTGGCTCGGCCCCGACATCCCGATGGAGAGCCTGCCGTTGCCGCTGATGATCGAGGTGGCGACCGACCGCGCGACGCTGAACGTGCCGAGCCTGGAGGCGCGGCTCGCGGCCGAGGCGCCGGGTGCCGTCTACGACGACCACGCCGCCTGGCGGCAGCCGCTGGTGGTGACGGCGGAGCGGCTGAGGCTCTTCGCGCTCGCCTGCCTCGGGCTGATGGCGCTGGCGCTCGCCGTGGTGCTCGGCCTGGCCGCTACCGCCGCGACCGCCGCCAACGGCGCGGCGATCCAGACGCTTCGGCTCGTCGGCGCGCGCGACGGCTTCATCGCCCGCGCGTTCACCCGCCGCTTCACGCTCGGCGCCGCAGCCGGCGCCCTCGCCGGCACCGTGGCGGCGGTGGCGCTGCTCGCCTTCCTGCCGCAGGCGAGCGAGCAGGGCTTCTTCCTCGTCGGCATCGGGCTAACGGGCTGGGGCTGGGCGGCGCCGGTGCTGGTTCCGATCGCCGCCGCCGCCGTCGCGTTCGCCGCCACCCGCCGCGCCACCCGCCGCAGCCTTCGCCGCTGGAGCTGACCGCCGATGCAGCTCGTCCGCTCGCTCGTCTTCGAGATCCTCGTCTACCTCGTCATGGCGGTGATGGGCATCCTCGGCGCGCCGTTCGCGCTCTGGTCAGTCGACGGCGCCTATGCGGTCTGCCGCGCCTACGCGCGCGTGGTGTTCTTCCTCGCCCGCGTGCTCTGCGGGCTCCGGGTCGAGATCCGCGGCGAGGTGCCGACGGGCGAGGTGCTGGTCGCGGCCAAGCACCAGTCATTCCTCGACATCCTGATGATCTTCGAGGCACTGCCGCGGGCGAAGTTCGTGATGAAGAAGGAGCTGAAGTGGACGCCGTTCATCGGGCTCTATGCGCTGCGCATCGGCTCGACGCCGGTGGCCCGCGGCCGCAAGGGGCAGGCGATGACCCAGATGGTCGCCCACGCCGGCCGCGCGACCGAGGCGCGGCAGCTCGTGATCTATCCGCAGGGCACCCGCGTGGCGCCGGGAGCGCGACCGCCGTTCAAGGTCGGCGCGGGCGTCCTCTACGACCGCCTGGGGAGCGCCTGCGTCCCGGCGGCGACCAACGCCGGCGTGTTCTGGGGGCGGCGGACGCTGCGCAAGCGGCCGGGGCTCGCGGTCGTCGAGTTCCTGCCGGCGATCGAGCCCGGGCTCCCGATCGCCGAGTTCATGGCGCGGCTCGAGACCGTCGTCGAGGACGCCTCGGATCGGCTGATGCGCGAGGCGGGGTTCGATCCGGGTCCGCGGGCGCAGCGGATCGCGGGCGACGCCTCGGCCGGGCCGCGGAGCCGCGGCGACTGACCGGAGCGGCTCAATCCTCGGTGCGGTCGGTCGAGTCGAAATGCTCGCCGAACAGCAGCGGCCCGTGGCGGCTCGAGGCGGCCACCAGGTAGGCGGTGGACCAGCCGATCAGGATCAGGCCGCTGATGCCCTCGAGCGCCGAGAGCAGCCGCCAGTCCTGCGCCAGCACCAGGTCGCCGTAGCCCAAGGTCGCAAAGGTGGTGAGCGAAAAGTAGACCGCGCTCTCGATGTCCGGGCTGGCGCCGAGGCCGCGGTAGGTGAGCGCCCAGGTCCAGACCTCGACCGAATGCACGACGAAGAGCGCGAGCACGGTCACGATCATCGCCACGGTGCGGCCGGCCTCGTGGCGGTGCAGGCGGAACCACTTGCGCACCGCCTGCATCAGCCGCGTCACGCCGATCAGGCCGACCGTGTGCATGAGCACCGTGAGCGCGATCACCGCCGTCCCGAGCCCGAGGTTCGCGATCATCGCGAGTGCCGGGTCTTCCGGAGCGCTCAGGCGACGAGCGCCTTCTGCCCCATGTCGAGAAACTTCTTCCGCCGCGCCTTGCGCAGCTCGGCGGGCTTCCTGCCGTCGAGATCGCCGAGGAGTTCGGCCAGCGCGGTGCCGACCCGGGCGATCGCCGCGGCCTTGTCGCGCTGCGCGCCGCCGCGCGGCTCGGGGATCACCCGGTCGACGACCCCGAGGTTCAGCAGATCCTGCGCGGTCAGCCGCAGCGCCTCGGCCGCCTCGCGCATCTTCTCGGCGTCCTTCCACAGGATCGAGGCGCAGCCCTCGGGCGAGATCACCGAATAGATCGAGTGCTCGAGCATGGCGATGCGGTCGGCGGTGGCGAAGGCGACGGCGCCGCCGGA
>JBDHSS010000337.1:0-3633 GCA_039808205.1 Paracoccaceae bacterium
CCGGGCATAGGTGTAGCGTGATCGGAATCGTGATTGTCGCCCACGGCGGCCTTGCCAAGGAATACCTCTCGGCGATGGAGCACGTGGTCGGAAAGCTCCCCGACGCTGCGGCCGTCGCGATCGAAGCCGACGACGACCTCCACACCAAGAAGGCCGAGATCGACGCGGCGGTGGCGTCGGTGGACCGCGGCGACGGCGTGGTGGTGGTGACCGACATGTTCGGCTCGACGCCGTCCAATCTCGCGATGGGCGCGTGTCGAAAGAATCCCGGAAGATGCGTGCTCTACGGGGCGAACCTGCCGATGCTGGTGAAGCTCGCCACGGGCCGGCACAAGCCGCTGGGCGACGCGGTCGCAAACGCCTTGACCGCCGGCCGCAAATACATCAACAGCGTTGATGGATTGGCGCCGCAGGGGACCCCGGCTCCAGCCTGACGCCGTCTTTACCCTCACGTTGGTCTGGGACACGGGATGCAGCTCACCCTGGACATCGTGAACGAGAAGGGGCTGCACGCCCGCGCGTCGGCGAAGTTCGTCGAGACCGTCGAGCGGTTCGATGCGTCCGCGCGCGTCAGCCGAGACGGGATGGAAGTCTCGGGCGATTCGATCATGGGCCTCTTGATGCTCGGCGCCGCCTGCGGAACGACGATCGACGTCGAGGTCGAGGGCGCCGAGGCCGAGGCGCTGGCCGCCGCGCTCAGGGCGCTGGTCGCGGGGCGGTTTGGCGAGTCGGCCTGAGCGCCGCGCGATGACCGGGGAGGACGGCGACCCTGACGAGGACGGCGCCGATACCGGGCGCCGCCGCTCCTATCACCACGGCAACCTGCGTCAAGCGCTGATCGATGCGGCGCTGCCGCTCATCGAGGCGAAGGGGCCGCTCGGCTTCACGCTCGCCGAGGCGGCGCGGGCGGCGGGCGTCTCCACCGCCGCGCCCTACCGGCACTTCCGCGGCCGCGACGAGCTGATCGAGGCGGTGGCGCAGCAGGGCTACGCGACGTTCGCCGACCGGCTCGAGCGCGCCTGGAACGACGGCCGTCCCTCGGCCCTGTCGGCGTTCATGGCCACGGGCCGCGCCTACCTCGACTTCGCGCGGGCCAATCCCGGCCACTACATGGCGATGTTCGAGAGCGGCGTCTCGATCGCCGGCGACCCGGAGCTCGCGCGCGCCGCCGACCGGGCGATGTCGATCCTGATCAGCGCGGCAGAGCGGCTGGCCGAGCGGCTGCCGGCCGACCGGCGGCCGCCGGCGGCGATGGTGGCGAACCATGTCTGGGCGTTCAGCCACGGCGTCGTCGAGCTCTTCGGCCGCGGCCGCCCCGGCGCACGCGCGCCGTTCTCGGCCGAGGAGATGCTCGAGAGCGGCGTGGTGATCTATCTCCGCGGGCTCGGAATCGTCCCGCTCTAGGCGCCGCAGTTTTTTTCCACCGCGATCTTGACGGTGGCCCCGAAGACGCCTTTCTATGTGAATGTTACTAACATTAACATGGAAGGAGCGCCTGATGACAACCCCCGTCCGATGGCTGGAGCGCGCCCGCGATGCGCTCGACGATCGGGGCAGGGCGGCGTGGATCGCCCTGATGGTCGTGGCTTTCATCGTGTTCTGGCCGATCGGACTCGCCCTTCTCGCCTTCCTTATCTGGAGCAAGCGCATGAGCTGTCATTCCTGGGGCCGGCATCGGCACCATCGCCGCAGCATGATGAACGACCGCACCGGCAACACCGCCTTCGACTCCTACCGCGAGGAGACGATGAAGCGGCTGGAGGAGGAGCGCGACGCCTTCGTGCAGTTCCTCGAGCAGCTGCGCGCCGCCAAGGACCGGGCCGAGTTCGACCAGTTCATGGCGAGCCGTCGGACGCCCGAAGCGGTCTGAAACCGTCGTCTTCCATGCCACTCTCCGGCCGCGCCGCGATCCGGCGCGGCCCTTCCTATCCGCGGATCATCTGCGCGAGCAGGCCGTCGCGGTTGACGAACTGGTGCTTCAATGCGGCGCCGGCGTGCACGGCGAGCACCAGCCCGAGCAGGATCGCGCTGCCGATGTGCACGGCGCCGGCGGCATGCTCGATCCGGACGTTGCCCGGCACCACCGGATCGGGCAGCGGGAACCAGTCGAAGACATGGGTCTGCAGCCCGAGCAGCTCCTGCAGCGGCGAGGCCGACGCGAGCACCCAGCCGGAGAGCGGCATCACGAACAGGAGCGCGTAGAGCGCGAGGTGGCTGGCGCGCGCCGCCGTCACCTGCCAGCGCGGCATCGACGGCGGTAGCGGCGGCCGGCGGCCGCGGTTGGCCAGCCGCCAGAACACCCGCACGACTGCGAGCGAGAACACCACGAACCCCCAGCTCTTGTGGGTCTGGGTGAGAGTGAAGCGGTGGAACAGGTCGAGCACGAAGTTCGCCATCCACACCCCGAGGCACATCTGGTAGAGGATGAGGCCGGCGATCGCCCAGTGCAGCAGCCGGGTGACGAGACCCCAGCCGAGAGCCGTGTCGAGGAGGCGCACCGGCGTCAGTCCGACCGCAGCATCAGCCGGATGCGCACCGGGAGCACGTCGCCGAGCCCCGGCAGGCCGCCGGTGGCGCCGAAGTCTGAGCGGTTGATGCTGCCGGCGAGCGCGAAACCGGCCTCGAAGGCCGAGGGGTCGTCCGCCGCGGGACCGTAGCGCAGCACCCGGACGTCGAAGCGGATCGGGCGGGTCACGCCGCGCAGCGTGATGTGCCCGCCAGCGATGCCGGTCGAGGGCGAGGTGCGCGTCAGGCGGTCGAGCTCGAAGGTGATATCGGGGTGACGGGCGCTGTCGAGATAGGCGCCGCTGCGCAGGACCGCATCGAACGGGCCAAAACCGGTGGTCGCCGTGTCGGTCGCCACCGAGATTTTCGCCCGCGTCGCCTCGGGGTCCGCCGGGTCGAAGCGGACCGTGCCGGACACCGTGGGGAAGGCGACCTCGACGCTCGCGCCGTGCCAGCTGACCTCGACGCTGATGCTCGTCTCCGGCGTCAGCCGCCAGCCGGCCGCGGCTGCCGCCACGAGGGGCGTGGCGAGCAGGGCGAGAGCCGCGAGATGGCGAAGGCGCATGGAAGCGTTATCCGGCGCGGTGCGGCGCGAGGGTAGCAAGCGCGCGCCACGCTGTCGCCGGCCTCGCGGGCGCGTGAGCCGGCCGGGGCCGCGTCAGCGGGTCGGAACCGGATGCTCGCCGCGATAGTCATAGAAGCCGCGCCGGGTCTTGCGGCCGAGCCAGCCCGCCTCGACGTATTTCACCAGCAGCGGACACGGGCGGTACTTGGTATCGGCCAGCCCCTCGTGCAGCACGTTCATGATCGCGAGGCAGGTGTCGAGGCCGATGAAGTCGGCGAGCTCGAGCGGTCCCATCGGATGGTTGGCGCCGAGGCGCAGCGCCAGGTCGATCGAGGAGACGGTGCCGACGCCCTCGTAGAGCGTGTAGACTGCCTCGTTGATCATCGGCATCAGGATGCGGTTGACGATGAACGCCGGGAAGTCCTCGGCCGAGGAGGCGGTCTTGCCGATCCGCTTCACCACCTCGAGCAGCGTCTGATAGGTCGCCTCGTCGGTGGCGATGCCGCGGATCAGCTCGACGAGCTGCATCACCGGCACCGGGTTCATGAAGTGGAAGCCCATGA
>JBDHSS010000338.1:0-3626 GCA_039808205.1 Paracoccaceae bacterium
GGCCGCTTCGGCCTGCCGACGGTCAGGGACATCCTCGCCGAGCTCGCGAAGCCCGGCCGCGACCCGCGCCCGGCCTTCGTCACCGCGAGCTTCCAGGAGGGGGTCGAGGCGATCTCCGACCTGAAGCCGGGCATGCTGCTCGAGGGCACGGTGACGAACGTCGCCGCCTTCGGCGCCTTCGTCGACATCGGCGTCCATCAGGACGGCCTCGTCCATGTGAGCCAGCTCGCCGACCGCTTCGTGAAGGACCCGCACGAGGTGGTGAAGGCCGGCGACGTGGTGAAGGTGCGGGTGGTCGAGGTCGACGTCGCCCGCAAGCGCATCGGGCTCACCATGCGCAAGGAGGCCGACCGCGGCGCGCGCCCGGAGCGAAGCGACAAGCCGGGGCAGGGGAAGCGCGGCCCCGCGCCGAAGGGCGGCGCCGCCGCGAAGCCGAAGCCCGAGCCCGCCGCCACCACTGGCAGCTTCGGGGCGGCGCTCCTCGACGCGATGAAGGGGCGGTGACGGGGGCTCCTGTGGGCGGGCTTGCAGAATAAACCTTCAAGGTGTATATCGCGGATGGCGATCAAGCGGAAGCCGCACCACGATCTGGCTCGGGTGAAGGCGAAGTTCGCGCAGGTGGCCAGCCTGGAGATCACTCGCAAGGCCGTGGAGGGGGCGCGTGCCCTTGGCTACTCGCTCAAGGACATCGTCGATGCGGTGCAGGATCTGGAGCCCGGCGACTTCATCAAATCCGAGACGGCGCACAGCCCGCCGAACCCGAGGGTCTGGCACGATACCTATACCATGCCTTGGGACGGTCGGCTGCTGTATCTGAAGTTCGCGGGCGAGACGCTGATCGACGTCAGGCTCACGTCGTTCAAGGAGGCGGGCAGTGACTGAGACACGCATCCATCCCGAGACCGGCAAGACCCTGCGGCGGGAGGTCCGGGCTCAGGTGGTGAGGGTCGGCTCGATGACGCGGAGCGTCGAGGTACCGGGCTGGTATCCCGATGACGGCAGCGACTCGCTGCATTCGGGGGCGGACCTCGCGGAGTCCGATCGCGTGTTCCAGGAGCTGAAGGCGGCGTACGCCGCTCACGTCCGCAAGGTCCGCAAACGGCTGAAGCTCACCCAGGAGGAAGCCGGACGCCTCATCGGCGGCGGTCGACGCGCATTCCAGAAGTACGAGAGCGGCGCCATGCCTCCGAGCGAGGCCGCCGTCGGCTTGATCGAGGTGCTTGACCGGCACCCGGAGAGCGTCGAGATCTTGCGATCGATCCGGCCAGCTTGAACTGGCCGGCCTCGGGCCCTCACCCCACTCGCCGCAGGAATGCCTGCAAGCGCGGGTCCTGCGGCCGCTCGAAGATCGCCGCGGGCGGGCCTTCCTCGACGATGCGGCCGCCGTCCATGAAGAGCACCCGGTCGGCGATCTCGCGGGCGAACTGCATCTCGTGCGTGACGATCAGCATCGTCTGGTGCGCGGCCACCCGCCGGAGCAGGTCGAGCACCTCGCCCACCCACTCGGGATCGAGCGCCGAGGTCGGCTCGTCGACCAGCATCAGCTCCGCCTCGAGCGCCATCGCCCGGCCGATCCCCACCCGCTGCTGCTGCCCGCCCGAGAGCGCCGCCGGATAGGCGTCGCCCCGGTCGGCAAGCCCGATCTCCGCGAGGATCGCGTCCGCCCGCGCGTCCGCCGCCGCCTGGCTCATCCGCTTCACCACCGTCAGCGCCTCGGTGATGTTCTGCCGCGCGGTCTTGTTGGCGAAGAGCGCATAGTTCTGGAACACGAACGCCGTCCGCCGCCGGAGCGCGAGGATCTGCCGCCGCGACGCCCGCGCGGCGTCGACGACGAGGTCGCCCACGGCGATCCGCCCGGCGTCCGGCCGGTCGAGGAAGGCGAGGCAGCGCAGCAGCGTCGATTTCCCCGTTCCCGACGGCCCGATGACGACGATCCGCTCGCCCGGCGCGATCGCGAGGTCGATGCCGGCGAGCACCGTCCGCTCGCCGAACCGCTTCGCCAGCCCCTCGATGCGGATCATCGCGCGAACGCCCGGGCGAGGCGCGCCTCCATCCGCCGCTGCACGAACGACAAGGCCTCGACGATCGCCCAGTACATGAACGCGACGACGAGGAACGCCTCGAGGTAGCGGAAGCTCCCGGCCGCCTCCTTCTGCGCCGCCCCCATCATCTCGGTGACGCCGAGGGTGAAGGCGAGCGAGGTGCTCTTGATCATGTCGATGAAGTAGTTGAGCAGCGTCGGCGCCGCCACCCGCGCCGCCTGCGGCAGGATGATGCGCCGCATGAGCTGGAGCTCGGTCATGCCGACGGCGGCGCCCGCCTCCCACTGGCTGCGGTCGATGCCGAGGATCGCGCCGCGGATGCTCTCGGCCATGTAGGCGGAGAAGTGCAGGGTGAGCCCGATCACCGCCGCCGTCACCCCGTCGATGCTGCGCGCCGCCGGCAGGAGCTGCGGCAGGCCGTAGTAGAAGAGGAAGAGCTGCACGAGGAGCGGCGTGCCGCGGAAGAAGCTGATGTAGACCGCGACGATCCGGTCGAGCACGGGCACCCTGAGCACTCGGACGATGGCGAGCGCCGCGGCCAGCACCAGCGCGATCGCCATCGAGATCACCGCCATTTCGAGCGTCAGCGGCACGTAGCGCAGGATGACGGGCACGAGGCCCGCCATGTACTCGAGGTCGATCACCATCGCTCAGGAGGCGGGCGCGGTGACGTCGGCGGCGAGCCACTTCTCCGAGATCGCCTTGAGCGTGCCGTCGGCCTTCAGCTTGCTGATCGCGGCGTCGACCTTGCCGCGCAGCGCCCGGCCCGCCTCGTCGTTGCGGAAGGGGAGGGCGTTGCGGATCTCGGAGAACGGCGGCCCGGCGAGCTGGAGCGGCAGCGGCGACTCGGCGATCACCCGCGCCGAGGAGACGCGGTCCATGACGAAGGCGTCGACCCGGCCGAGGGCGGTGTCCTGCTCGATGTTGCTGTCGTAGGTCTTGATGGTGATCTCGTTCGCATAGGGCAGGTCGCGCAGCAGCTCTTCGAAGTTCGAGCCGAGGTTCACCGCCACGGTCTTGCCGCGCAGGTCCTCGACGCCCTTGATCGCGTCGTTGCCCTTGCGGGTCACCACCTGCGCGCCGTCGTAGACGTAAGGCTGGGTGAAGACGAACTTCGCCTCGCGCTCCGGGGTGATGGTGATCTGGTTCGCCACCGTGTCGATGCGCCCGGCCTCGAGCGCGCCGATGAGGCCGGAAAAGGCCATGGTGCTGAACTCGATCGTGTCGCCGGTCTCCTTGCCGATCGCGTTCATGAAATCGACCTCGAAGCCCTGCAGCTGGTCCTGCTTGACGAAGGTGAAGGGGAAATATCCCCCCGACATGCCGACCCGGATGGTGTCGGCGGCGGCGGGAAGGGCGATCATCGCCCAGGCGAGCGCAGCGGCGGCGAGGTGCTTCATGGGTCGCTTCCTTGGTGTGCGTCGGGGGCGAGGATAGCACGCGCCGCCGGCTTGGCGAGACGCTCGGCGCAAGGGTGGGCTCACGTCCCCTGCGCCAGAAGCTCGAAGCGCACGGCGCTGCCCGCTTCCGCGTCGGGCGCCAGCCACAGGTCGAACCACCCGGGCTCGGCGCGGAGCGCAAGAT
>JBDHSS010000339.1:0-3624 GCA_039808205.1 Paracoccaceae bacterium
CCGCGGCGGCGATGGCACCGATCGTCGCAGCGAGCGCCGGATCGCCACGGCGCAGGTGCTCGTGAAGCGTGATCGGCATGGCGTTCCCCGGCGCTGAAATTTTGTTGCGCCGACTGTGCGGCCGGCCCCTCAAAAAGAAAATTGAAAAATTCCTTTGCTGCATTAAACAAAACTATGGACCACCTCGACGCGATCACCCTGAAGCAGTTGCGCGCGCTCGCCGCCATCGTGCGCTGCGGCAGCCTGACCGCCGCCGCCGACGCGCTGCACGTGACCGCCCCCGCGGTCTCCACCCAGCTCCGCAGCCTCGAGGCCAACGTCGGCAGCGCGGTGCTGCTGCGCGGCCCGAGCGGCACCACCGCCCTCACCCCGGCCGGCGAGGAGCTGCTGGCGGCGGCGCACGCGATCGAGACCCGGCTGGGGCTGTCGCGGCAGCGGCTGAAGGCGCTGGCCGAGGGCCGGAGCGGTCACGTCGCACTCGGCGTCGTCAGCACCGCCAAGTACTTCGCCCCCGGCCTGGTGGCGCTGGCGCGGAGCGAGATGCCCGATGTCTCGATCGCGCTCCGCGTCGGCAACCGCGAGGAGACCATCGCCGCGCTGGTCGCCGGCGAGACCGACCTCGCGGTGATGGGGAGGCCGCCGCTGGCGCCCGACGTGGTCGCCGAGCCGATCGGGCCGAATCCGCACGTGCTGGTGGTGCCGCCCGGGCACGCGCTTCTGGACGGCGAGGTGACGCCGGCGCGGCTCGCCGGCGAGACCTTCCTCATGCGCGAGCCGGGCTCGGGAACGCGCATCCTGACCGAGCGCTTCCTCGACGAGACCCTCGGCGGGCGGCTCTACGATTCGGTCGAGCTCGGCTCGAACGAGACGATCAAGCAGGGGGTGATGGCGCGCCTCGGCATTGCGATCCTCTCCGGCCACACCGTGCTCGGCGAGGTCGCGACCGGGCGGCTGGCGGTGGTGCAGGCGCAGGGGCTGCCGATCGTGCGCCAGTGGTTCGTCGTGCGCCTCGGCGACCGGCCGGTGGTGCCGGCGGCGGCGCGGCTGTCGCGCTTCATCGTCGAGAACCGCGCGAGCGTGCTGCCGGACGCCGGCGCCCGATTTGGAGCGGGGTGAGCCCTCCGCTCCGGTACCTCCCTGCGCCGGGTCCGGGAACCGCCGGCGACCGCGGAGGCCGTGCTGCACCCGGTGTTAACCGGCTGCAAACACCCCTGCTTCGCGCACCCGTCCGCCGGCGCTAGGATCGTAATCAGGGGTCTCGGCGCGTTAACCACGCTCGGACGCGCCGAGCCGCTCGGCATCGCGCTCGTCGCCGACGGCATCGTGCCGCTGGTGCCATTAGATGTGCAATGCCTGACCCAGCGCCTTCAACGCGGCTTCGTGCAGCGCCTCGCTCACGGTGGGGTGGGCGTGGATCGTGCCGGTGATGTCCTCGAGCCGTGCTCCCATCTCGAGAGCCAGCGCGAAGGCGGCGGAGAGCTCGGAGACGCCGGGGCCGACGGCCTGGATCCCGAGCACGAGGTGATTGTCGGCGCGCGCCAGGACGCGCACGAAGCCGTCCTCGGCGCCGAGCGTCATGGCGCGGCCGTTGGCGGTGAAGGGAAACTGGCCGACGCGGAGCTCGCGCCCGGTGGCCTTCGCCTCCTCGGGCGAGAGGCCGGCGGTCACGATCTCGGGGTCGGTGAAGCAGACGGCCGGGATCGAGCGCTTGTCCCAGCTGCGGCGGTGGCCGGCGAGGATGTCGGCGACCATCTCGCCCTGGGCCATGGCGCGGTGGGCGAGCATCGGCTCGCCGGTGACGTCGCCGATGGCGTAGACGCCGCGCATCGAGGTGCGGCACTGGTCGTCGATGCGGATGAACGGGCCGTCACGGTCGGGGTCGATCTCCTCGATGCCCCAGCCGTCGGTCGCGGGGCGGCGGCCGACGGTCACCAGCACCTTGTCGGCCTCGAGACGCGCCTCCTTGCCGTCGGCGGTCTCGACGGACAGGGCGCCGCCGGCAAGGCGGCGGGCCTTCGCGCCGGTCAGGACCTCGATGCCGAGGCGGTCGAGCGACCGGGCGACCGGGCGGGTCAGCTCGGCGTCGTACTGCGGCAGGATGCGGGGCAGCGCCTCGACGACGGTGACGTGGGTGCCGAGCTTGGCAAAGGCGGTGCCGAGCTCGAGGCCGATGTAGCCCGCGCCGACCACGACCAGGCGCGCGGGCCGCTCGGTGAGGGCCAGCGCCTCGGTCGAGGAGATGATCGTGCCGCCGAAGGGGAGCGCCGGCAGCTCGACCGGCCTCGAGCCGGTGGCGATGACGATCGCCTCGGCGCGGACGACCTGCAGGCCGGTCTCCGTCTCGACCTCGACGGTCTTGCCGTCGCGGAAGCGGGCCCAACCGCTGATCGCCTTCACGCCGGCGCGCTTCATCAGGCCGGAGACGCCGGTGGTGAGGCGGCCGACGATGCGGTCTTTCCAGGCGACGGTCCTGGCGAGATCGATCGCCGGCGCCTGCGCCGAGAGGCCGAAGGGGTTCGCACCGGAGGCCGTGGCGGAGAGCCTCGCGAACTCGTCGGCGGCGTGGATGAGCGCCTTGGACGGGGTGCAGCCGACGTTCAGGCAGGTGCCGCCGGGCCTTTGCGCCTCGACGATGACGGTGTCGATGCCGAGCTGGCCAGCGCGGATGGCGCAGACGTAGCCGCCGGGGCCGGCGCCGATCACCAGGAGCCTGCAGGCGATCTCCTTCATCTCACGCCTCCAGGAAGATCATGGCGGGGGTCTCGAGCAGCGTCTTGATGCGCTGGACGAAGGTGGCGGCGTCCCAGCCGTCGATCACCCGGTGGTCGAAGGCCGAGGACAGGTTCATGATCTTGCGCGGCACGAAGCTGCGCCCGTCCCAGACCGGCCGGACCGCCATCTTGTTCACGCCGACGATCGCCACCTCGGGGTGGTTGATGACCGGGGTCGAGACGATGCCGCCCATGGCGCCGAGCGAGGTGATGGTGATGGTCGAGCCGGAGAGCTCCTCGCGCGTGGCGGTGCCGGTGCGTGCGGCCTCGGCGAGCCGGTTCAGCTCGGCGGCGCTGTCCCAGAGGCCGCGGGCCTCGGCATGGCGCACCACCGGGACCATGAGGCCGGCGTCGGTCTGGGTCGCGACGCCGATGTGGATGCCGGCGTGGCGGTAAATCACCCCTCCCTCGTCGTCGAAGGTGGCGTTGAGCTTCGGCTGGTCCTCGATCGCCTTCACCATCGCGCGCATCAGGAACGGCAGCAGGGTCAGGCGCGGGCGCTCGCGCTTCTCGGCGTTGAGGCGGGCGCGCAGCTCCTCGAGCTCGGTGACGTCGACCTCCTCGACGTAGGTGATGTGCGGGATGCGCGCGTTGGCCAGCGCCATCTTCTCGGCGATGCGGCGGCGCAGGCCCGTGACCTTGGTCTCCTCGACCCCGGTGCGGCGACGCATCCCGGGCGCGGCGGGCGCGCGTCCCCGGGCGACGAAGCCGTCGATGTCCTCGTGGGTGATCCGCCCGGCCGGGCCGGTGCCGGGAACCTGCCGCAGGTCGATGCCGGCCTCGCGCGCCCTCAGCCGCACCGCCGGCGAGGCGAGCGGGCGCTCGCCCTCCGGGCGCGGCGCACCGACCGCCG
>JBDHSS010000340.1:0-3618 GCA_039808205.1 Paracoccaceae bacterium
AAGCCACCCGGGCACCGAGGCGGCGCACCCGCCGCCTCCCGGCGGAGGGGGGCTCGATGCCCCGCTTCGCCGGCCCCCCGCCGCCCGCGGGCCCGCGCCTCACTCGACCGTCACCGATTTCGCGAGGTTGCGCGGCTGGTCGACGTCGGTGCCCTTCAGGATCGCGGTGTGATAGGCAATGAGCTGGGCGGGAGCGGCGTAGACGATCGGCGCAATGAAGGGGTCGAGCGCGGGCAGCGCCAGCGTGCGCCAGGCGCCCTCGCCGGCCGCGGCGATGCCGGCGGCGTCCGACAGCAAGAGCACCTTGCCGTCGCGCGCCATCACCTCGTGCATGTTCGAGACGGTCTTGTCGAAGAGCGCGTCGCTCGGCGCGAGCACAATCACCGGCACTGTGTCGTCGACCAGCGCGATCGGTCCGTGCTTCAGCTCGCCAGACGCATGACCTTCGGCGTGGATATAGCTGATTTCCTTAAGCTTCAACGCCCCCTCGAGTGCGAGCGGGTACATGGCGCCACGACCGAGGAACAGCACGTCCGAAGCGCGGGAGAGGTCGCGCGCCAGCTCGGCGATCTCGGGCTCGAGCGCGAGCGCCCGCGCGAGAAGGCCCGGGGCGGCGACGAGCGCCGCGACGTGCGCGGCTTCGGCGGCGGCGTCGAGCACGCCGCGCTGGCGCCCGGCCTCGATGGCGAGCGCGGCGAGGACCGCGAGCTGGCAGGTGAACGCCTTGGTGGAGGCCACGCCGATCTCGGGTCCGGCGAGGATCGGCAGCGCGGTGTCGCTCTCGCGCGCGATGCTCGAGGTCTCGACGTTGACGACGGCGACGCTGCGACCGCCGGCGGCCCGCACGTAGCGGAGTGCGGCGAGGGTGTCGGCGGTCTCGCCCGACTGGCTGACGAAGATGCCGAGGGTGCCCGCGTCGAGCGGCGGCTCGCGGTAACGGAACTCGGACGCGACCTCGACCTCGACCGGCAGGCGCGCGAGGCGTTCGATCCAGTATTTCGCCACGTGGCAGGCGTAGTGCGCGGTGCCGCAGGCGACGAGGACGACGCGGGTCGCGCGCGTGAAGTCCACCTCGGCCGGCAGGCGCACCGCGGTGCGGCCCGGCGCGAGGTAGCGCGCGAGCGCGTCGGCGAGCACCACCGGCTGCTCGTGGATCTCCTTGGCCATGAAGTGCTTGTAGAGGCCCTTCTCCGCCTGGAAGCTCTCCAGCGCCAGCGTGTGCAGCGGCCGGGCCGCCGGCGCGCCCCCGGCGTCGTAGATGGTGATTGCGGCGCGGGTCAGCACCGCGTGGTCGCCCTCCTCCAGGTAGGCGATGCGGTGGGTGAGCGGCGCCAGCGCCAGCGCGTCGGAGCCGACGAAGGCCTCGCCGTCGCCGTAGCCCACGGCGAGCGGCGAGCCGCGGCGGGCGGCGACGAGGAGGTCGTCCTCGCCCTCGAACAGGAAGCAGAGCGCGAAGGCGCCTTCCAGCCGGCCGAGGGTGGCGCGCGCGGCGTCGGCCGGCGGCAGCCCGCGGGCGAGCTCGCGGGCGCAGAGCTGGGCGACAGCCTCGGTGTCGGTGTCGGTGTCGAAGCCGATGCCGTCGGCCTCGAGCTCGGCGCGGAGCGCGCGGAAGTTCTCGATGATGCCGTTGTGGACGACGGCGACGCCAAGCCCGCCGGGCCGGCGCGCCATGTGCGGGTGGGCGTTCCGCTCGGAGGGCGCGCCGTGCGTCGCCCAGCGGGTATGGCCGATGCCGGCGTGGCCGCGAATGGGGTCGTGCACCAGGAGATCCGAGAGCGCGATGAGCTTGCCGACCGCGCGGCGGCGCCCGAGCCGGCCGTCGTGGACGGTGGCGATGCCGGCGCTGTCGTAGCCGCGGTACTCGAGCCGCTTCAGCGCCTCGAGGATCAGCGGCGCCACCTCGTGGCGGCCGAGGATCGCGACGATGCCGCACATCAGCGATCGGCCTTCTTCTGCTTCAGCGCCCGCAGGTTCTCCATGATGCGCCGGCCGAAGCCGGGCCGGGTCTCCTGCCGGCCGCGCGCCACCGCGAGCGCGTCGTCGGGCACGTCGCGGGTGACGACCGAGCCCGCGCCGACGAGCGCGCCGTCGCCGATGCGGACCGGCGCGACCAGCGCCGCGTTCGAGCCGATGAAGGCGCCGCGGCCGATGTCGGTCCGGTGCTTGGAGACGCCGTCGTAGTTGCAGGTGATGGTGCCGGCGCCGATGTTGGCGCCGGCACCGACGCGGGCGTCGCCGATGTAGGCGAGGTGGTTCGCCTTGGCGCCCTCCTCGACGATGGCGTTCTTGATCTCGACGAAGTTGCCGACGTGGACGTCCTCGGCGATCTCGGCGCCGGGGCGGAGCCGCGCGAACGGGCCGATCTTCGCGCCGCGGCTGACGTGGCAGCCCTCGAGGTGGCTGAAGGCGTGGATGCTGGCGCCGGACTCGACCGTGACCCCGGCGCCGAACCAGACGCACGGGCCGATGGTGACGTCGCGGCCGACCACGGTGTCGAGCGCGAACCAGACGGTGCCCGGATCGACCAGCGTGGTGCCGTTCGCCAAGGCCTCGGCGCGGGCACGCGCCTGGAAGGTCGCCTCGGCGACGGCGAGGTCGGCGCGCGAGTTGACGCCCAGCGTCTCGGCCTCCGGGCAAGTGATGACCTCGGCGGCGAGGCCGCGCGCCCGCGCGAGGCCCACGACGTCGGTCAGGTAGTATTCGCGCTTGGCGTTGGCGTTCGTCACCTCGGCGAGCAGCGACATGAGCGTCACCGCGTCCGCGGCCATCAGCCCGGAGTTGCAGAGCGGGATCGCGAGCTCCACGTCGGTCGCGTCGCGCGCCTCGACGATCGCCTGCAGGTGGCCGTCCTCGTCGCGGATCAGCCGGCCGTAGCTGCCGGGGTCGGCGGCGTAGAAGCCGAGGATGACGACCGCGGCACCGCCAGCGCGGGCTTCCAGCATCGCCTCGAGCGTCGCCGGCCGGATCAGCGGCGTGTCGGCGTAGAGCACGATCACGTCGCCGGCGAAGCCATCGAGCGCGGCCGCGGCCTGGCGCACGGCGTGGCCGGTGCCGAGCTGCTCCCTCTGCGTGACGACGCGGATGTCAGGGTCGATGGCGCGCGCGACCTCGGCGACCGCATCGCCGCCGTGGCCGACGACGAGGATGATGCGCGCGGGCTCGATCGCGCGCGCGGTGGCGAGCGCGTGGGCGACGAGCGGCGCCCCGGCCAGCGGGTGCAGCACCTTGGGCAGGTCGGAGCTCATGCGCGTGCCCTGCCCGGCGGCGAGCACGATGACGGCGACGGGCATGTGGCCTCCGGAAAGCGAACGGGTTCGGGCGGTTCTAGCAGCGGCGGCGGGAGGCGGGAAGGCCGCGAGCGATCAGATCCGGTTTCCGATTCCTTCGGCGGCACCCTGCCGCTGCCCTTCGCGCGCCGCCTTCGCTAGCGTGCGGGCGGACGATTCGGGCGGAGCGCGCGATGCGGGTGGCGGTGTTCGATCTCGACGGCACGCTGGCGGACACCGCCGCGGATCTCATCGCCGCCGCCAACGCCGCGCTCGCCGGCGGCGTGGCGGTCACGCCGCTCGATCCCGCGCGCGACCGCGCACTCGCCTTCGCCGGCGGCCGGGCGATGCT
>JBDHSS010000341.1:0-3618 GCA_039808205.1 Paracoccaceae bacterium
CCGAGCGAGGCGTGCTTGTGGGCGATGCGCGCGAGGATCTCCTCGGGCTCGCGCCCGGTCTCGGTGACGAGGATCGTCGCATAGGCCGCGATCGCCCCGGCGAGCGCGCGCGCCTGGTCGCCTTCGGCCTGGTTGCCGCGGTTGAAGAGATCGCTCTCAAGCTCGGGGTGCGCGGCGAACATCCGTCGATAGAAGATCGGCGTGATCTCTCCGATTGCGCCACCAACCGCAGGAAGCGTCGCCTTCACGACCTCGATCGACTTCTCCGACAGCATGATTTCCCTCCAAGACGCCCGCGCTGGGCCCAGAAATCCGACAGTTCTTCGGCCAGTCTCCGGCGGGCGATCCGGCGTGTCAATCGCCGTGCGAACAACGCTTCGCCATCAGATCGCGGCATCAACCGGAGGATCGCTCGTCGTCGGGGGCGGGAATCGAGCGCAATGACCAGCGGCCAGTCGACCCTGATCCGTCGTGATGCGGCCGGCCGGCCGATGCGACCGCCGAGCGCGAAAGGCTGCGTCATCCAGCCGCAGGTGTTCGGCCCCATGGGTCGCACCCCGCCCAGGCGTCGACGGTGCGGGCAGGGGGCGGAGCGAGTCGCGGTCGAGAAGGGCGCCGTCCGGCGGATCGAAAGCCGCGCGCGTTCGAGGTCGGCCATCACGCCTTGGCCGGGGGCGCCGGGCCGCCGCACGTGACCGCGCGGCGGTGGCTTACATCGTGCGCTCGACCATCAGCTTCTTGATCTCGGCGATGGCCTTCGCCGGGTTCAGGTGCTTCGGGCAGGTCTGGGCGCAGTTCATGATGGTGTGACAGCGGTAGAGCTTGAACGGGTCGTCGAGGTCGTCCAGCCGCTCGCCCGTCGCCTCGTCGCGCGAGTCGATGATCCAGCGGTAGGCGTGCAGCAAGGCCGCCGGACCGAGATAGCGGTCGCTGTTCCACCAGTAGCTCGGGCAGGAGGTGGAGCAGCAGGCGCACATCACGCACTCGTAGAGCCCGTCGAGCTTCTTGCGATCCTCGGGGGACTGCAGCCACTCGTGCTCCGGCGTCACGGTGTAGGTCTCGAGCCATGGCTTGATCGAGGCGTGCTGCGCGTAGAAGTGGGTGAGATCGGGCACCAGATCCTTCACCACCGGCATGTGCGGCAGCGGGTAGATCCGCACGTCGCCCTTCACCTCGTCGATGCCCCAGATGCAGGCGAGGGTATTGATCCCGTCGATGTTCATCGCACACGAGCCGCAGATCCCCTCGCGGCAGGAGCGGCGGAAGGTGAGCGTCGGATCGATCTCGTTTTTGATCTTGATGAGCGCGTCGAGCATCATCGGCCCGCAGGTGTCGAGATCGACGAAGTAGGTGTCGATCCGCGGGTTCTCGCCAGTGTCCGGGTTCCAGCGATAGATGCGGAAGGCCTTGACGTTGGTCGCGCCTTCCGGGCGCGGCCAGGTCTTGCCGGTGACGACGCGGCTGTTCTTCGGAAGCGCGAATTCGACCATGGGTCCTGCTCCTCAGTACACCCGCGCCTTGGGCGCGATCTTCTTCAGGTCGATGCCGCCCTTCTCCTGCGGCGTCAGCGGATCGAGATGCACCGGCCGGTAGGTCAGGGTGACGGTGTTGTCGGGGTGGACGACGGCGAGCGTGTGCTTGCGCCACTCCACGTCGTCGCGGTCCGGCCAGTCCTCCTGGGCGTGGGCGCCGCGGCTCTCCTTCCGGGCCTCGGCGCCGACGATGGTCGCGAGCGCGTTCGGCATGAGGTTGGTGAGCTCGAGCGTCTCCATGAGGTCGGAGTTCCAGATCATCGACCGGTCGGTGACCTTCACGTCGGGCATCTTGTCGGCGATCGCCTTCATGTTCTGAACGCCTTCGGCGAGGGTCTTGTCGGTGCGGAAGACCGCCGCGTCGGCCTGCATCGTGCGCTGCATGTCGAGGCGCAGGGTCGCCGTCGGGATCGCGCCGTCGGCGTGGCGCAGCCGGTCGAAGCGGTCGACGGCGGCGTCGACCGAGGCCTGGTTGAGCGGCCGGTTCGGGGTCGAGCGCTCGACCACCTCGCCGGCGCGGATCGCGGCGGCGCGGCCGAAGACCACGAGGTCGATGAGGCTGTTCGAGCCGAGCCGGTTCGCGCCGTGGACCGAGGCGCAGCCGGCCTCGCCGACGGCCATCAGCCCCGGCTGGATGCGGTCGGGGTTGCCCTCGGTCGGGTTCAGCGCCTCGCCCCAGTAGTTCGTGGGGATGCCGCCCATGTTGTAGTGCACGGTCGGCAGCACCGGGATCGGCGCCTTGGTCACGTCGACGCCGGCGAAGATCTTCGCCGACTCGGAGATGCCGGGCAGGCGCTCGGCCAGCGCCTCGGGCGGCAGGTGGTTGAGGTTCAGGTAGATATGGTCCTTCTGCGGCCCGACGCCGCGGCCCTCGCGGATCTCGATCGTCATGCAGCGCGAGACCACGTCGCGCGAGGCGAGATCCTTGTAGGTGGGGGCGTAGCGCTCCATGAAGCGCTCGCCCTCGGAGTTGGTGAGATAGCCGCCCTCGCCGCGGGCGCCCTCGGTGATGAGGCAGCCCGAGCCGTAGATGCCGGTCGGGTGGAACTGCACGAACTCCATGTCCTGGAGCGGCAATCCCTGGCGCGCGACCATGCCGCCGCCGTCGCCGGTGCAGGTGTGCGCGGAGGTCGCCGAGAAGTAGGCGCGGCCGTAGCCGCCGGTGGCGAGCACCGTCATCTTGGCGTTGAAGCGGTGCAGCGTGCCGTCGTCGAGCTTCCAGGCGAGGACGCCCTGGACGATGCCGTCCTCGGTCATCAGGAGGTCGATGGCGAAATACTCGATGAAGAACTGGGCGTTGTGCTTCACCGACTGGCCGTAGAGCGTGTGCAGGATCGCATGGCCGGTGCGGTCGGCGGCGGCGCAGGTGCGCTGCACCGGCGGCCCCTCGCCGAACTCGGTCGTATGGCCGCCGAACGGGCGCTGGTAGATCTTGCCCTCTTCGGTGCGGGAGAACGGCACGCCGTAGTGCTCGAGCTCGTAGACCGCCTTCGGCGCCTGGCGGGCGAGGTACTCCATGGCGTCGGTGTCGCCGAGCCAGTCGGAGCCCTTCACCGTGTCGTAGAGGTGCCACTGCCAGTTGTCGGGGCCCATGTTGCCGAGCGACGCGGCGATGCCGCCCTGGGCGGCGACGGTGTGCGAGCGGGTGGGGAAGACCTTGGTGATGCAGCCGGTCTTCAGCCCCTGCTCCGCCATCCCGAGGGTGGCGCGGAGGCCGGAGCCGCCGGCGCCGACGACGATGACGTCGAAGGTGTGATCGGTGAACGTGTAAGCGGCCATGGTTTTCGGCGTCCTCAGGCGAAGGCGATCTTGGCGACGGCGAAGATGCCGGTGAACGCGAAGGCGGCGCAGAGGATGACGTTCGCGACCAGCATCGCGGTGCGCACCGGCTTGTCGCTGACGTAGTCCTCGATCACCACCTGCACACCCTGCTGCAGGTGCAGGAAGCCGACGGCGAAGGTGAGGATCGCGACGACCGCGTTGAACGGGTGGCCGTAGATCTCGCGGGCCGTCTCGAAGTCGGTGCCGAGGGCGCGGACGAAGGGGAAGAGGAAGAGCGGCACGAGGACGAGCATGCCGATCGCCG
>JBDHSS010000342.1:0-3609 GCA_039808205.1 Paracoccaceae bacterium
GCCAGTCCGAATCGTTCGAGCCGCGCGCCACGTCGTCGATCGCGGCCCGCGTCAGCTCGAAGGGCACCTTCAGCTCCACGAGCGGGTTCACCTCGCGCTGCGTGCACTCCACCCCCTCGGCCACCGCCGTCGCCGGCCGCAGGTGCCCGGTCCCGACCGCGGCGAGATCGAATCCCTCGGGCCCGTGTACGTCGACCACCCGGCGCGCGCCGAGATACCGCGCCAGCGTGCGCTTCGCCTCTTCCTCGATCTGCGCCCAGGCGGCGGCGCCGATCGGAGCGAGCTCGCGATAGAGATGGTCCATGTCAGCCCCCCTGCTTCAACGATCCAATTCCGAGCGACCCGTCCCGCCGCGGCGCAGGATCGGCCACGGGCATCGCGGGCACCGGCTCCGCCGGCGCCTCGCCCGCGGCGAGCCGGTCGAGCATCTCCTCGGTCGGCACGAAGAACAGCCCGCCCGTCACCGGCCGGCTCACGTCGAGCAGCCGGTCGTAGTTGCCCGGCGGATCGCCGATGAACATGTTGTCGAGCATCGTCTCGATCCGCCCCGGCTCGCGCGCATAGCCGATGAAATAGGTGCCGAACTCGCCACGGGCAGGGCTGCCGAAGGGCATGTTGTCGCGCACGATCTCGAGCTGGCGGCCGTCCGCGTCCTCGATGCTGGTGAGCACGTTGTGGGCATAGCTCGCCTTCTCGGCGTCAGGAAACTCGATGTCGGAGAGCTTGTGGCGGCCGATGATCCGCTCCTGCTGCTCCACGGGAAGCGCCTCCCAGGCGGCCATGTCGTGGACGTACTTCTGCACGATCACATAGGCGCCGCCGGGCAACGCCGGATCCTCGTCGCCGATTACCACTGCATCGACGAGCGCGCCGCCGACCGGGTTCTCGGTGCCGTCGACGAAGCCGAGAAGATCGCGGTTGTCGAAGAACTTGAAGCCCTGGGTCTCGTCCTCGACGGTCACCACCGGCCCGAGCCGGTCCATGACGTGCGTCGCGAGCTCGAAGCAGAAATCCGGCCGCGAGGCGCGGATATGAAAGAGGATGTCGCCCGGCGTCGCCGGCGCATGATGCACGCCCGTCACCTCGCGGAACGGGTGCAGCCCCTGGGGCACGACGCCGGGACAGAGCCGGCGCCACAGCCGGTCGCCGATCCCCATGACGCAGGAGAGCCCGGCTGCGGGGTTGCGGAACCCCACCGCCTTCACCAGCGCGCCGAGATCGCCGCAAAAGCCGCGGACGGTGGCGAGGCTCGCCTCTCCCTCCGCCACCGTCAGGGTGATGAAGATGGCGTTGCTGGTCAGAGCGCCGGTGGCAGGCTGGCTTGCGGACATAGGCGATTCCCCCGGGCGGTCCCGCCCAGGAATACCCCAGATCGCTCGCACCGCCAGCCCCTCGGCCGCGACGTCCCGCCACCGGGCTTGCGGCCCGGGCAGCGGCGTGAGACTTCTTCGGGGAAACCTGCGGCGAAGGGACGGGAGCGGGATGTCGAGCGCGCGCACGTCGCCGGGACGCAGCCTCGCCGCCCACGGCATCCTCCTCCTCTACCCTCTGATCGCTCTTTCCGGTCTTCGTCGTCGTCGTCAACTCGTTCAAGTCGCGCCCGGCGATCTTCGCCGAGCCGCTGGCGCTGCCGATGCCCGCCACCGTCGATCTCGTCGGCTACCGCACCGTCCTCGCGCAGGGCGACTTCCTGCTCTACTTCCAGAACTCGCTCATCGTCACCCTCGCCTCGCTCGCCGCGGTGCTGCTCTTCGGCGCGATGGCCGCGTCGCGCTCTCGGAATATCGCTTCCGCGGCAACGCGCTCATGGGCCTCTACCTCGCGCTCGGGGGCCGTGAAGTGAGCCGCTGGTCGCCGCGTAGGGTGGGTGATTCACCCACCCTACCCTTCCGCAAGGCCAGCCGATGACCCCCCTCCGCACGCTCGTCGCCGGCCTCGGCAACATGGGGAGGAGCCACGCCCTCGCCTACCACCATGACCCGGCCTTCGCGATCGTCGGCCTCGCCAACCGCTCCGAGCCGCCGCTGCCGCCCGAGCTCCGCGCCTACGAACGCTTCCGCGACTTCCGCCAGGCGCTCGACGCGCTCGAGCCCGACCTCGTCGCGATCGCCACCTACTCCGACAGCCACGCCGACTACGCCGTCGCCGCCCTGCGCGCCGGCGCCCACGTCTTCGTGGAGAAGCCCCTCGCCACCACCGCCGCCGACGCCGAGCGCGTGGCGGCAGCGGCGCGCGAGACCGGGCGCAAGGTCGTCGTCGGCTACATCCTCCGCCATCACCCCTCCTGGCAGCGGCTGATCGCCGAGGCCCGCGCCCTCGGCGGGCCTTACGTCTTCCGCCTCAATCTCAACCAGCAGTCGTCGGGGCCGACCTGGGAGGTGCACAAGGCGCTGATGCGCACGACGCCGCCGATCGTCGACTGCGGCGTCCACTATGTCGACGTCATGTGCCAGATCACCGACGCCGCGCCGGTCGAGGTGCGCGGCATGGGCCTGCGCCTCTCCCACGAGATCGCCGCCGATATGTACAACTACGGCCACTTCCAGGTGCTCTTCGCCGACGGCTCGGTCGGCTGGTACGAAGCCGCCTGGGGCCCGATGATCTCCGACACCGCCTTCTTCGTGAAGGACGTGATCTCGCCGAACGGCGCGGTCTCGATCCGCATGCCCGAGACCGGCCGCTCCGACGACATCGACACCCACACGAAGACCGCGCTCCTCCGCCTGCACCGGCCGGGCCGCCCCGACGAGGACATCTCCATGGCCGACGAGCCCGGACATCAGGCGCTCTGCGAGCGACAAGCCGCCTTCGTCGCCCGCGCCATCACCGAGGATCTCGACCTCTCCCGCCACCTCGCCGACGCGGTCGCCTCGCTCGAAGTCTGCCTCGCGGCCGACGAAAGCGTGCGCTCCGGCCAGCCGGTGAGGCTCTGATGGGATCGCTGACGCTTTCCGCCGTCACCAAGTCGTTCGGGGCGACCGACGTCATCAAGGGCGTCGACCTCGTGGTGAAGGACGGCGAGTTCTGCGTCTTCGTCGGCCCCTCCGGCTGCGGCAAGTCCACGCTCTTGCGCATCATCGCCGGCCTCGAGGACGCGACCTCCGGCGAGGTCGCGATCGACGGCCGGCGGGTGAACGCCGTCCCGCCGGCGAAGCGCGAGATCGCCATGGTGTTCCAGAGCTACGCGCTCTACCCGCACCTCACCGTGCGCGACACATGGCCCTCAGGCTCAGGCAGGCCGGCGCCGACGCCGCAACCGTGAAGCAGCGCGTCGCCACCGCCTCGGGCCTCCTCTCGCTCGCCACCCTCCTCGAGCGCCGCCCCTCCGAGCTCTCCGGCGGCCAGCGCCAGCGCGTCGCGATCGGCCGCGCCATCGTCCGCACCCCGAAGCTCTTCCTCTTCGACGAGCCCCTGTCGAACCTCGACGCCGCGCTCCGCGTCGCCACCCGCATCGAGATCGCCCGCCTGCACCGCGAGCTCGCCTCGACCATGATCTACGTCACCCACGACCAGGTGGAGGCGATGACACTCGCGAACCGCATCGTCGTGCTGAACGCCGGCCGGTCGAGCAGGTGGGGGCGCCGATGACGCTCTACAACGACCCGGCGA
>JBDHSS010000343.1:0-3596 GCA_039808205.1 Paracoccaceae bacterium
GCCGCCCGGCGATCCGCCCCGCCGCCGCGACCAGCGCCGCAACGCTCGTCCCCGCCCCGGAGCCGAGATTGTAGCGCGCCATGCGCCCGGTCTCGAGCGCGAGAAGCGCCGCGAGGTGCGCCTCGGCGAGGTCGCCCACCGAGACGAAGTCGCGGATGCAGGTGCCGTCCGGCGTCGGCCAGCGGTCGCCGAACACCTTGAACTCGGCCCGCTGCCCGAGTGCGGTCTGCAGCAGCAGCGGGATCACGTGCGTCTCGGCGCGGTGCGCCTCGCCGTGGCGCCCGTCGGCATCGGCTCCGCAGGCGTTGAAGTAGCGCAGCGCCGTGGCGCCGAAGCCGTAGGCGTCGGTATAGCCCTGCAGCAGGTGCTCGACCGCGAGCTTCGACGTGCCGTAGGGCGTCGCCGGCACGATCGGGTCGTCCTCGCGGATCGGCCGATCGAGCCCGTGGGCATAGACGGCCGCGGTGCTCGAGAAGACGATCCGGCGGACGCCCGTCGCGCGCATCGCCTCGAGCAGGCTCCGCGAGCCGTCGACGTTGGTCGACCAGTAGCCGCTCGGGTCCTGCACCGATTCGGGCACCGAGGTCTTGGCCGCGAAGTGCACGACGTGGCTGATCTCCAGATCGTGGAGCGCGCGGGCCACCGCCTCGGTGTCGCGCAGGTCGCCCCGGACCAGCCGCGCGGGGTCGACCGCCGCGGCGTGGCCTTCGCTGAGGTCGTCGAAGACGAAGGCCTCGATTCCCTTGCGCCGGAAGGCGCGGAACGAGGCCGAGCCGACGTAGCCGGCGCCGCCGGTCAGAAGCGCACGCATGTCCCGCCCCCTCAGATGAACGTCAGGTGAGTGTCGAGCAGGCTCGCGAGTTCCTCGCCGCCCGTCCCGAGGAAGAGGACGCCGTTGCCGTTCCCGAGGTCGAGCCAGGCGTCCGAGCCGTAGTCCTCGATGCGCGCCGCCACCGCCGCCGCGTCGAGCGTCCCGAGGCCGTTCAGCCCCTGCGTCAGCTGCAGCTGGTCGTCGGCGCCGAAGTCGAGGATGGTGTCGACGCCGAAGGCGCTGCGCACCACGAAGGTGTCGGCACCGGCGCCGCCCGCGAGCACGTCGTCGCCGGCGCCCCCCGAGAGCACGTCGTTGCCGTCGCCGCCGTCGATCTGGTCGTCGCCGCGCCCGCCGTGCAGCCGGTCGTCGCCCGCCTCGCCGAAGATCACGTCGTCGCCGCGGCCGAGGTCGTCGAGGCCGGTCACGAGGTCGTCGCCGCCGCCGAGCCGGATGAGGTCGTCGCCGCCACCACCCTCGACCGAGTCGGCACCGTCGCCCGCGTCGATGCGGTCGTTGCCGTAGCCGCCGGCGATCCGGTCGTCGCCGGCGCCGCCGCCGAGCGCGTCGTCGCCGTTGCCGCCGTCCAGCGTGTCCGCGCCGTCGCCGCCGTCGATAAGGTCGCTGCCGAGACCGCCGGACAGGAAGTCGCTTCCGGTCCCGCCCGAAAGGGTGTCGGCGCCGTTGTCGCCCTGCAGCGAATCGTTTCCGGCGCCGCCCACGAGCAGGTCGTTGCCGTCCTGTCCGCGCAGCCGGTCGTCGCCGTCGTCGCCGAAGAGCCGGTCGCTGCCGAACGAGCCCTCGAGCGTGTCGTTGCCGGCGCCGCCGTGCATCTCGTCGCTGGCGAGCCGCTTCGCCGCGCTCCAGGCCGAAAAGCCGGTGCCGCCGTCGGTGCCCTGGGTCAGCCAGCGCGCGTCGATCAGGTCGTCGCCGGCACCGCCGAAGGCGAGGTTCGAGCCGCCGCCGAGGTGGATCTCGTCGTTGCCGGCGCCGCCGTCGACGAGATCGTCGCCGTCGCCGCCGCGCAGCGTGTCGTTGCCGCTGCCGCCGAGCACGAGATCGCCGCCACCGCCGCCGAGCACGAGGTCGTGCCCCTCGCCCGCGAGCACGAGGTCGGCGCCGTTGCCGCCCAGCACCGTGTCATCGCCGGGGCCGGCGACGATCAGGTCGGCGCCGTTGCCGCCGACGATCAGATCATCCCCGGCGCCGCCGATCATCAGCTCCGCCCCCAGGCCGCCGATGAGCGTCACGCTCCCCGACGCTGCCGAACCCGCCATCGCACCCTGCATTCCCCACCTCGTGGCTGACCCCTGTCCGGCACGGGCGCCGCGTCCCCTCGAGCAGCTGCCGTGCCTGCCCACCTTTGAAGGGCTCCGCAGTCAACGCCGGGTAAATCCGCCGCATCGTCGCCGCGAGAAAGCACCGAGACTTCTAATCGCGCTTGCTGCAAATGCGAAGTACAACCTGAGGGAGATTTAAGCCTCCGTTTACGCCGCAACTCCCATGCAGGACCGGCGAGGTTTCGCATCAGAGGGGTGACTATATGGCGACCATTCCCGGGGGCGCTTTCAACGATTTCATCTTCGGCACATCGGCGGCCGACTTCATCGCGTCGGGCGCCGGCGACGACAACGTGTTCGGCGCCAGCGGCGACGACCGCATCGACGGCGCGGCCGGTGCCGACACGCTGAACGGCGGCAGCGGTGCCGATACCATCCTCGGCGGCACCGGCGACGACCTGGTGATCGGCGGCAACGACGACGACCTGCTGCACGGCGACGCCGGCAACGACACCCTGCTCGGCGGATCGGGCAACGATCAGATGCACGGCGGCGACGGCCGTGACCTCCTGGTCGGCGGCACCGGCGACGATGCTCTCGCTGGCGATGCGGGCGACGACACGCTGCAGGGCGATGCCGGCAACGACACCCTGGCAGGCGGCGACGGCAACGACCTGGTCTCGGGCGGCGTCGGCGACGACGTCCTCTCCGGTGACGCCGGCGACGACACGCTGCAGGGCGGCAACGGCGACGACCTCATCGACGGCGGCGCCGGCGACGACTTCCTCGACGGCGGCAACGGCAACGACCTCCTGACCGGCGGCGCAGGCGACGACCTGCTGCAAGGCGGCGCCGGCGACGACACGCTGGCGGGCGGTGACGGCGACGACGTGATGTATGGCGGCAGCGGCAACGACCTCTTCGTCTACTCCGGCGGCGGCGACGTGGTGATGGACTTCGCCGAGGGCGACACGCTGCAGGTCTCGAAGGGCCTCGAAGGCGTGACGCTCGAGCACCCCGACGACGTGGCGGGCTTCGCGGTCGATCTCGGCGACGCGGGCACGCTCATCGACTTCGGCCAGGGCGACAGCGTGCTCCTGCACGGCGCCTCCTACGAGGACGTGGTCTCCGACCCGTCGCGCTTCATCACGCTTGTCTGAGCTTCCGGGGAGGGCGGCGCGTCTGCCGGCCTCCCGCTGCCCCTCTCTCCAGCTCGCGGATCCCGCCATGCCCCAGCGCGCGCTATCCCCGACCGCCGGCGCCAGCGTCGTCGTGCTGCCCCTCGCCCGACCGGCGCCGCAGGCGGCCCGGCTCATCCCGCTCGCGCCCGACCTCTCGGTGGTCCTCTTCGACGCCGCCGACTCCGGCGCGGCCGGTCCGCTCGTCGTCTTCGTCGACGGCGAGCGGCTCGACCGGCCGGTGATCGGCACCCGCCTCGCGCTCCGCACCGGCGGCTGGCGCCACGCGGCGCTGCTTGGCCGCGGCGCCGCCGGCCTCCTCGGCCA
>JBDHSS010000344.1:0-3595 GCA_039808205.1 Paracoccaceae bacterium
GTGACGTTCAAGGAGCCGATCAACGTGGGCGAGCTCGTCACCTTCCGCGCCTCGGTCAACTACGCCGGCCGCACCTCGATGGAGGTGGGCATCCGCGTCGAGGCGGAGAACATCCGCACCGGCAGCGTCCGGCACACCAACTCCTGCTATTTCACCATGGTCGCGGTCGACGACGCCGGCCGCCCCGCCGAGGTGCCGAAGCTCGGCATCGGCACCGCGACCGAGGCGCGCCGGCAGCGCGCCGCCGCGCTGCGCCGGCGGCTGCGCCGCGAGATCGCGGCCGAGATGGAGCGGGCGGCGGAGGGCGCGGAATGAGCATCTGGTCCTGGGACGGCATCGTCCCGGTCATCGACCCGACCGCGTTCGTCCACCCCGACGCCACGGTGATCGGCGACGTCATCGTCGGCCCCGGCGCCTACATCGGGCCGCAGTGCGTGCTCCGCGGCGACTTCGGGCGGATCGAGATCGGTGCCGGCGCCAACGTGCAGGAGACCTGCGTCGTCCACACCTTCCCGAACCTCGGCGTCGTCGTCGAGGCGTCCGGGCACATCGGCCACGGCGCGGTGCTGCACGGCTGCCGGATCGGACGCAACGCCATGGTGGGGATGAACGCGGTCGTCATGGACGAGGCCGAGGTCGGCGCGGACTCGATCGTCGGCGCCATGGCCTTCGTACCCGCCGGCCGCAGGATTCCGCCGCGGAGCCTCGCCGTCGGCTCGCCCGCCAAGGTGGTGCGCGCGCTCTCCGACCAGGAGATCGAGTGGAAGACCCGCGGCACCGGCGTCTACCAGCGGCTGGCCGCGGAGGCGCGCGAGAAGCTCGCGCCGGCCGAGCCGCTCACCGCACCCGAACCCGACCGCCGCCGCGTCCGCGCGCCCGACTACGACCCGCTGATCGTCGAGCGCCTGAAGCTCGGCGACTGAGCGCCGCGGCCTTTCCTGGCGCCCCCGGGCACAGCGGATGCGGACGGATCTGCCCGCGCCAGATCCGTCAGGAACCCAGCCGACGCGCCCCCTCAGGTGCGGATCCGCCACCCGGTGCGGAAGATCAGCCAGATGACCGCGAGGCAGGCGCCGGTGAAGGCGCCGATCGCCGCCAGGCTCCAGCCGACGCCGACGTCGGCGGTGCCGAAGAACGCCCAGCGAAAGCCCGAGATCAGGTAGACGACCGGATTGAACAGCGTGATCCTCTGCCAGACCGGCGGCAGCATGGTGATCGAGTAGAAGGCGCCGCCGAGAAACACCAGCGGGTTGACGACGAGCAGCGGCACCAGCTGCAGCTGCTCGAAGTTCTTCGCCCAGATGCCGATGATGAACCCGAACAGGCTGAAGCTCACGCAGGTGAGGATCAGGAAGCCGAGTGCCGCGAGCGGATGCTGCACCGGCAGGTCGACGAAGACGTTCGCCGTCAGGTAGATGACTAGGCCGATCAGCAGCGACTTCGACGCGGCGGCGCCGACATAGCCCGTCACCACCTCGAGAAACGACACCGGTGCCGACAGCACCTCGTAGATCGTGCCGATGAACTTCGGGAAGTAGATGCCGAACGAGGCGTTGGAGATCGACTGCATCAGCACCGTCAGCATGATGAGCCCCGGCACGATGAAGGCGCCGTAGGCGACGCCCTCGACCTCCTGGATACGCGAGCCGATCGCGGTGCCGAACACCACGAAGTAGAGCGAGGTCGAGATGATCGGGGCGATCAGGCTCTGCAGGATGGTGCGGAAGGCCCGCGCCATCTCCGCCCGGTAGATCGTCAGGATCGCGCGCCAGTTCATGCCTCCTCCCGCACCAGGCCGACGAAGATGTCCTCCAGCGAGCTCTGCCGCGTCTGCAGGTCGCGGATCACCAGCCCGGCGGCGGAGAGATCCTTGAGCAGCGACACGATGCCGGTGCGCTCCGCGGCCCGGTCGTAGCCGTAGGTCAGGCTGCGCCCGTCCTCGCCGAGCGCGAGATGGTAGCGGCCGAGCGCCTCGGGCACCCGCTCGATCGGCGCCTGCAGCTCGACGGTCAGCTCCTTGCGGCCCATCTGGTGCATCAGCCGCGCCTTGTCCTCGACGAGCAGGATGCGCCCGTCGTTGATGACGGCGACGCGGTCGGCGATCGCCTCGGCTTCCTCGATGTAGTGCGTCGTCAGGATGATCGTCACGCCGTCGGCGCGCAGCTCCTCGACGATCTGCCACATCGACTTCCGGAGGTCGACGTCGACGCCCGCGGTCGGCTCGTCGAGAAACAGCACCCGCGGCTGGTGCGACAGCGCCTTGGCGATCAGCACCCGCCGCTTCATGCCGCCCGACAGCTCCCGCGTCGCCGCGTCGCGCTTGTCCCAGAGCGACAGCTGTCGCAGCAGCCGCTCGAGATAGGCCTCGTCCGGCGGCCGGCCGAAAAGGCCGCGGGTGAAGCGCACCGTCGCCAGCACCTTGGCGAACGGCTCGAGCGTGATCTCCTGCGGCACCAGCCCGATCAGCATCCGGCTCGCGCGATAGTCGGAGATGACGTCGTGGCCGCCGACGGTGATCCGCCCCGAGGTCGGCCGGGTGATGCCGCAGATCGTCGAGATCAACGTCGTCTTGCCCGCGCCGTTCGGCCCGAGCAGCGCCAGGATCTCGCCCTCCTCGATGGCGAGGCTCACCCCCTTCAGCGCCTCGAAGCCGCTGTCGTAGGTCTTGCCGAGGGTCTCGACGGAAACGATCGCCGCCATGGCTTCCTCCCGCCCGCCGGGGCGTCGCGGGGATATAGCAGGCTCGCCGCGCGGGGAAAGGCCCGAACGGCTCGACAACCGCCGCCTTGTCGGGCAGGAGGGCCGCATGTCCGACCCCTGCCCCCGCCCCGTCGTCCGCCTGCGCCCCAATGCCCGGCATCGCCGCGGCGCGCCGTGGGCGTGGTCCGACGAGGTGGTGCTCGACCGGCGCACCCGCGCGATTTCCCCCGGCACCGTGGTGACTGTGGAGGACGCCGAGCGCCGCCCGCTCGCCACCGCCGCCTTCAACCCCGGCTCGAAGATCGCGCTCCGGATCCTCGATGCCGACCCCGCGGCCGAGATCGACGAAGGCTGGCTCGCGGCTCGGCTCGCCCGCGCGCTTGCCTTGCGCTCGACGCTGTTCGATGCTCCGTTCTACCGGCTGGTGCACGCCGAGGCCGACGGCCTCCCCGGCGTCGTGATCGACCGCTTCGGCGACGCCGCGGTGGTGCAGCCGAACGCCGCCTGGGCCGAGGCCCGGCTGCCGGCGCTCGTCGCGGCGCTGACCGAGGTCGCCGGCATCGCCACCGTCGTCAAGAATGCGTCTGGCCGGGCGCGGTCGCTCGAAGGCCTCGACGACGTCTCCGCCGTGCTGACGGGCGGGCTCGACGGCCCGGTCGCGGTGCCAATGAACGGCGCCACCTACCTCGCCGACCTCGCCGGCGGGCAGAAGACCGGGCTCTTCTACGACCAGCGGCCGAACCACGCCTTCGCGGCCCGGCTCGCGCGCGGGCGGAGCGTCCTCGACGTCTTCGCCCACGTCGGCGGCTTCGCCCTCGCCGCCCTCGCCGCGGGCGCGGAGCGCGCCCTTGCCGTCGACGGCTCGGCCGCCGCGCTCGCGCTCGCCGAGCGCGGC
>JBDHSS010000345.1:0-3588 GCA_039808205.1 Paracoccaceae bacterium
GCGCCGGCGAGGACCGCGGCGAGGTCGGCGAGCGTGACGGCGCCGGGGGTCAGGCGCATGGGACGCCTCCGAAGATGCGCTCGACGAGCGGGTTGAAGCCGATGCGGTAGACGAGCTCGGCCGGCTGCGCCACCTCCCAGACCGCCAGGTCGGCGCGCAGGCCCGGCGCGATGCGGCCGCGGTCGGCGAGCCCGAGTGCCCGCGCCGCGACGCGGGTGGTGCCGGCAAGCGCCTCCTCCGGCGTCAGGCGGAACAGCGTCGCCGCCATGTTCATCGCGAGCAGCAGCGAGGTCAGCGGCGAGGTGCCGGGGTTGAGGTCGGTCGCCACCGCCAGCGGCACGCCGGCCGCGCGGAGCGCCGCGATGGGCGGCAGCTTGGTCTCGCGCAAGGTGTAGAAGGCGCCGGGCAGCATCACCGCGACGGTTCCGGCCGCGGCCATCGCGGCGATGCCGGCGTCGTCGAGCCATTCGAGGTGGTCGGCCGAGAGCGCGCCGAAGCGCGCGGCCAGTGCGGCGCCGCCGAGATTGGAGAGCTGCTCGGCGTGGAGCTTGACCGGCAGGCCGAGCGCGCGCGCTTGCGTGAAGACCCGGGCGATCTGCGCCGGGGAGAACGCGATGCCCTCGCAGAAGCCGTCCACCGCGTCGACGAGGCCCGCGGCCGCCGCGGCGCGCAGCGTCGGGATGCAGACGGTGTCGATGTAGGCGTCCGGATCCATGCCGTCCGGGACCGCGTGGGCGCCGAGGAAGCTTGTGCGCACCTCGACCCGCCGCTGGCGGCCGATCTCGCGCGCGACCGCCAGCATCCGGAGCTCGGTGTCGTGATCGAGGCCGTAGCCGGACTTGATCTCGATCGTCGTCACGCCCTCGGCGACGAGGGCGTCGATGCGGCGGAGCGCAGATGCCAGCAGCTCGGCCTCGCTGGCGGCGCGGGTGGCCCGGACGGTGGCGACGATGCCGCCGCCGGCGCGCGCCACCTCCTCGTAGCTGGCGCCGTTCAGGCGCATCTCGAACTCGCGCGCGCGGTCGCCGCCGAAGACCGCGTGGGTGTGGCAGTCGATCAGCCCCGGCGTCACCAGCCGGCCCCCGAGATCGCGCGGCACGAGCCCGTCGCCGGCCACGGCGCCGCGCGGGCCCACCGCGGCGATCCGTCCGCCGCGCACGGCGATGGCGGCGTCCTCGATCAGGCCGTAGGCGATGCCGCCCGGTTCCATCGTCGCAACCGACGCGTTGGTGAGGAGAAGATCCACGCTGCCGCCCCTTTGCCCGCGAGGCATAATCGACTTAACTCGGGCACCGCTGCAAGCAGGATAGCCCGATGACCGCGCTCCACGCTCCGATTGCGCTCTTGCCCGACGGCTGGGCCCGCGACGTCCGCGTGCGGCTCGAGGCCGGCCGCATCGCCGCGGTGGAGCCCGACGCCGCGCCCGAGCGCGGGGACAGCCGGCTTGCCGGGCGCGCGCTGCTGCCGGCGATGGGCAACCTGCACAGCCACGCCTTCCAGCGCGCGATGGCGGGGATGACCGAGCGGCGCGGCCCGGGCGACGACAGCTTCTGGACCTGGCGGACGCTGATGTACCGCTTCCTCGACGTGCTGACGCCCGACGAGATCGAGGCGATCGCCGGGCTCGTCTACGTCGAGATGCTGGAGGCGGGCTTTGCGGCGGTGGCGGAATTCCACTATCTGCACCACGCCCCCGGCGGCCGGCCCTATGCCGATCCGGCGGAGCTCTCGCACCGCATCGTCGCCGCGGCGCGCACCGCCGGCATCGGGCTCACGCTCTTGCCGGTGCTCTACAGCTGGGGCGGCGCCGACCGGGCGGCGCTCGCTGGCGGGCAGCAGCGGTTCGGCTGCGACCTCGACGGCTTTCTCGACCTGCACGCGCGCGCCGGTGCCGGCCTCGCTGCTGACGGCGTGCTCGGCGCCGCGCCGCATTCGCTGCGGGCGACGACGCCGGACGACCTCGCCGTCTTGGTGGCGGCGCTGCCCGACGGGCCGATGCACATCCATGCGGCGGAGCAGGTCAGGGAGGTGGAGGAGGTCGAGGCCTGGCTCGGGGCGCGCCCGGTCGAGCTGCTGCTCGACCGGGTCGGGCTCGGGCCGCGCTGGTGCCTGATCCACGCGACGCAGATGACCGCGGCCGAGACCGCCGGCCTCGCCGCCTCGGGCGCGGTGGCCGGGCTCTGCCCGATCACCGAGGCGAACCTCGGCGACGGCATCTTCCGCGGCGCGGAGTTCCTGGCCGCCGGCGGCCGGTTCGGCGTCGGCTCGGATTCCAACGTGCGCATCGCGCTCGGCGAGGAGCTGCGCGGGCTCGAGTACAGCCAGCGCCTGTCGCGGCGCGCCCGCAACGTGCTGGCGGGACAGGGACAATCCGTCGGGCGCACGCTCTACGACGCCGCCCTTGCCGGTAGCGCGCGGGCGCTCGGCCGCGACGCCGGCGCGCTCCGCGCCGGGGCGCTGGCCGACCTCGTGACGATCGACCTCGACCACCCGGTGCTGATGGCGCTCGCGGGCGACGCGCTCCTCGACGGCTGGATCTTCGCGGCCGACGACCGGGTGGTGCGCGAGGTCTGGTCGGCCGGCCGGCCGGTGGTGCAGGGCGGCCGGCACCTCGCCCGCGACGGCATTGAGGCGCGCTACCGCTCGGCGATGGCCGGCGTGCTGAAGCGGCTCTGAGGTTTATCCCCGCGTCCGCGTCTTCAACCACCGATCGAACGCCACCGCCAGGATCAGGATCAGGCCGATCACGATCTGCTGGGTGTACGACGAGACGTTGTTGAGGACGAGGCCGTTGACGAGGACGCCGATAAGGGCGGCGCCGACGACGGTGCCGCCGACGCTGCCGACGCCGCCGAAGAGCGAGGTGCCGCCGATCACCACCGCGGAGATCACGGTGAGCTCGTAGCCGATGCCGGCGACGGCCTCGGCGGAGTTGAGGCGGGCGGCGAGGACGAAGGCGGCGAGGCCCGAGAAGAAGCCGACGATCACGTAGACCGAGACGAGGATGCGGTCGACGCGGAGGCCGGAGAGGCGGGCGGCCTCGGCGTTGCCGCCGACCGCGTAGACCGAGCGGCCGTAGCGGGTGTAGCGCAAGGCGAGGTGGCAGAGGAGGGCGGCCCCGAGGAAGATGATGACGGGGACCGGGACCGGGCCGACGAGGCCGGTGCCCCACCAGCGCATGTCGGCGGTGAAGCCCGAGATCGGGCCGCCGTTGGAGATGGTGAGCGTCAGGCCGCGGAAGATCGTCAGGCCGCCGAGGGTGACGACGAAGGGCGGGACCTTGAGGCGGGTGATGACGAGCCCCTGGACGAAGCCGCAGAGTGCCCCGGTGGCGATGGCGGCGAGGAGTGCCGCGGCCCAGCCGTAGCCGGCGCCCGCGGAGGACTCGAGCGCGAGGGTGTTCGCCGTGCCGCCCTTGGCGACGACGGCGGCGATCATGCCGCAGAGGGCGAGGAGCGAGCCGACCGAGAGGTCGATGCCGGCGGTCAGGATGACGAAGGTCATGCCGAGCGCGATGAGGCCGGTGATCGAGATCTGGCGCAGCACGTTGAAGAGGTTCACCGGGTTCAGGAAGTTCGGGTTCATGAT
>JBDHSS010000346.1:0-3558 GCA_039808205.1 Paracoccaceae bacterium
CAGATCCCGATCTTCTTCTCGCTCTACAAGGTGATCTTCGTCACCATCGAGCTTCGGCACGCGCCGTTCTTCGGCTGGATCCACGATCTCTCGGCGCCCGATCCGACGTCGGTGCTCAACCTCTTCGGCCTCCTGCCCTGGACGGTGCCGGCGGCGACGAGCCCGCTGCACATCCTCTCGATCGGCGTCTGGCCGATCCTGCTCGGCATCTCGATGTGGCTGCAGCAGAAGCTGAACCCGGCGCCGACCGACAAGACCCAGGCCACGCTCTTCGCCTGGATGCCATGGATCTTCATGTTCATGCTCGGCCGCTTCGCGAGCGGACTGGTGATCTACTGGGTGGCCAACAACACCATCACCTTCACGCAGCAGTACGTGATCATGCGCAGCCAGGGGGTGCAGCCGAATGTGCTGGGCAACATCCTCGCACCGCTGAAGCGGCTGCGAAAGGCGGGCTGAGCCCGATGCGCGTCGCCGCGCTCTGGCGCCACCCGATCAAGGCGCACGGCGTCGAGGCGGTCGCGGCGGTGACGCTCGCGGCCGGTGCCACGATGCCGTGGGACCGGGTGTGGGCGATCGCGCACGAGAAGGCGCAGGTCGCGCCGGGCGCCGACGCCTGGGTGCCCTGCGCCAACTTCAGCCGCGGCGCCAAGTCGCCGCAGCTGATGGCGATCCGGGCCGAGGTCGACGAGGCGCGCGCCCGCGTCCGGCTGAGCCACCCCGCACAGCCGCCGATCGAGGTGGCGCCCGACGACCCGGAGGAAGCGCGCCGCCTGATCGACTGGGTGGCCGTCCTCGCCGACCTCGGCCGGTCGCGCCCGGCCTTCGTGGTGCGTGGGCGGGTCGGCATGACCGACAGCGCCTTCCCGTCGATCTCGATTCTTTCCCGGGCAAGCCTCGCCGCCCTTGGCGAGCGCCTGGGCATGCCGCTCGCCATGGAGCGGTTCCGCGGCAACCTCTGGCTCGACGGCCTCGCGCCATTCGCCGAGCTCGACCTCGTCGGCCGCGACCTTGCCATCGGCGGCGCCACGCTCCGGGTGCGCCAGCGCATCACCCGCTGCCGCGCCACGGCCGTCGATCCCGCGACGGGGGTCAGCGACGCCGACACCCTCGGCGCGCTCGTGGCCGGCTGGGGCCACCAGGATTTCGGCGTCTATGCCGAGGTGATCGACGGCGGCCGCGTCGTCGTCGGCGACGCCGCCCGGCTCCTGCCGACATGAGCGTCGTTGCTCCGCGACAGTGGCGTCCGGCCCCAACGCCGATGCAGCCGACGAATTTGGCGAGTGACAAATCCGTCTGCATCCGCCCTGCGGGGGGCGGATGCGACACGCGCATCCGCCAGGGCGGACGCGGACGGATTGGCACTGCCGGCGACACACGACGCTCCTTGCCCTTCGCGCACCCTGCGCTTCGGGCAACGGCCCGGCCGGGGCAGTGCCTCGGCTTGGCGGGCCGGGACTCGCGGGGCAAGGCCCCGCTTCGGTCGCTGGCATCAGCATGAGCGCCACCTTCGACCTCGCCCCCGAGCCATCGGCCGAGGCCGCCGAGGCCGGGCGGCTGCTGTTCGCGGGCCCGGTCGACTTCCTCAAGGGCGTGACCACGCTTGCCGCGCTGCCGCCGTCCGACCGGCTCGAGGTCTGCTTCGCCGGCCGCTCCAACGTCGGCAAGTCGAGCCTCATCAACGCGCTGACCGGCCGCAAGGCGCTGGCGCGCGCCTCGAACACGCCCGGCCGCACCCAGGAGATCAACTACTTCGCCCTCGGCGAGCGACGCTATCTGGTCGACCTGCCCGGCTACGGCTTTGCCGAGGCGCCGAAGCCCGTCGCCGCGCGCTGGCAGGAGCTGGTGCGCGCCTATCTTGCCGGGCGGGCGACGCTGCGCCGGGCGTTCCTGCTCATCGACGCGCGCCACGGTCCGAAGCCGGTCGACGAGGCCATCATGACGCTCCTCGACCGCGCCGCCGTCACCTTCCAGGCGGTGCTGACCAAGGCCGACAAGCCGGCGGCGCGCGACCGCGCCGCTGCCGTCGCCGCCACCGCCGCGACGCTGGCGCGCCACCCGGCGGCCTTCCCGGAGATCGTCGTCACTTCGTCGGAAACCGGCGATGGCATTGCGACGCTGCGCGCCATCGTCGCCGATCTCGCCTGAGCCGTTCAGAACTGCGTGTGCGGCGCCGGGAACGGCGCGACGAAGCCCGCGCGCCGGGCGATGCCGATCGCCTCGTCGAGCGCGCCCTGACTCACGAACGGCCCGATATAGAGCCGCCGGCCGAGGGTCGGGGCGCCGATGCCGCGCGAGCGGTAGCCGAGCCCGCGGAAGAACACCGTCGCCCGCCGCTCGTCCGGGATCCCCGGCACGATGCCGAGGTGCAGCGCCGTCGGCGGGATCGCGGCGCCGCTGTCGGTCGGTCGGAAGCCCGCGAGCTCCTTCGCCAGCGCCGGCAGGCCGTCGAGATCCGACGGCTGGGTGATGCAGCCGTTCTGGTTCAGGAGCCGCGCCTGCCGCGCCACCGCCGGCATCAGGATCGGCGCGGGGTTGTCCTCGCTGCCCACCGTGTTGGGCGGATAGGTCCAGACCGCGCGGTCGTAGCGCTCGAAGATCGCGAGGCAGGTCGCCGGATCGCCCGACGGCGGATTGCCCCAGATGCCGGCGCCACAGCCCGACGCCGCAACGGCCAGCGCGAAGGCGAGGATGGCTCGGCGCATCAGAACCGCATCGGATAGGGGTAGGCGAAGCCGGCGCTCCGCGCCAGCGCCGTCGCGCCTTCGAGCGCGCCTTCGGTCGCGAACGGGCCGAGGAAGATCCGCCGGCCGAGGCCGCCGACGCCGATGCTGTAGGCCGGCACCCCGTGCGCCGGGAAGAAGGCGAGCGCCGCGGCGTCGTCCTCCATCGAGGTGACGACGCCCGCGCTCACCCGCACCCGCGGCGCGAGCGCGCGGCCGCTGTCGGCGATCGGCGGCCCGGGCGGGCTCGCGAAATTCAGCTGCCGCGACATCGTCACGCAGCCGTTCTGCCGCAGCCAGCCGATCGGCTGCTGCAGCTCCGAGCGCACCGACATCCAGTCGCGCCGCCGGTCGTCCGCAGTCGACATCGTGGCCTCGACCATGTCGAAGTGCTGGAACAGCGCCACGCAATCGGCGCGACCCCACGCGGTGCGCGCGCCGGTCGCGTCCTGGGCGGTGCAGCCGGCAAGCGTCGAGAGGGCAATCACGAGCAGCGGAAGTCTGCGCACGGCTGGCTCCTTGTGCCGCGGGGGCGCAAGTAGTATCGGGCGGTCGCGCCGCCGGCGCAAGCGCGCCACTCGGGGAGCCGCATGAACAAGCCCACCGTCCACCAGACCCGTGACTGGATCGCCACCGCCCGCACCCTCAGCGAGGCGCTGCCCTACCTGCAGCGCTACGACGGCGCCACCATCGTCATCAAGCTCGGCGGCCACGCCATGGGCAGCGCCGCGGCGATGGAGGAGTTCGCCCGCGACGTCGTGCTGATGAAGCAGTGCAACGTCAACCCGGTGGTCGTCCACGGCGGCGGCCCGATGATCAACGACATGCTGAAGCG
>JBDHSS010000347.1:0-3556 GCA_039808205.1 Paracoccaceae bacterium
GCAGTGCAACGTCAACCCGGTGGTCGTCCACGGCGGCGGCCCGATGATCAACGACATGCTGAAGCGGCTCGACATCGCTTCCGAGTTCGTCGACGGCAAGCGCGTTTCCGACGCTGCCACCGTCGAGGTCGTCGAGATGGTGCTCGCCGGCAGGATCAACAAGCAGATCGTCCAGGCGATCAACGCCCAGGGCGGCAAGGCGATCGGGCTCTGCGGCAAGGACGCGAACCTGATGGTCTGCGAGAAGGACGTGAAGACCGTCGAGCGCGACGGGGCGACCGTAACCGTCGACCTCGGCTTCGTCGGCAAGCCGGTGGAGATGAACCCGGAGATCCTGCGGAGCTTCCTCGGCTCGGACTTCATTCCCGTGGTGGCGCCGATCGGCACCGGTCGCCACGGCGAGACCTTCAACGTCAACGGCGACACCGCCGCCGGCGCCATCGCCGCGGCGATGAAGGCCGACCGGCTGCTGCTGCTGACCGACGTCTCGGGCGTCAAGGACGCCGACGGCACAGTGCTGACCGCGCTGACCGCCGAGCGGGTGCGCGCGCTGACCGCGTCGGGCGTGATCTCCGGCGGCATGATCCCGAAGACCGAGACCGCGCTCGCGGCGATCGCCGGCGGCGTCAACGCCGTCGTCATCCTCGACGGCCGGGCGCCGCATGCGGTGCTGCTCGAGCTCTTCACCGCGCACGGCGCCGGCAGCCTGATCCGCGGCTGACGTGACCGGGCTCGACGCGGTATCGCTGCGGGTCGGGCGCGACGGCCTTGCGGTCCTCGGCGCGTTTCATGCCGCCGACGGTGACGGCGCACCGGCCGGGACCGGCACGCTGGTGCTGCTCGGTCCGGAGCCCGAAGGCTTCTGGCCGGTCTTCGCTGCGAGCGGTGAGCTCGCCGATGCGAAGGCGGACCCGCTCGACCGCTGGTCGGCGCGCGTGATCGGGGTGCTCGCGGCCGAGCTCGGCGCCGCGGCGGTGTTCCCGTTCGGCGGCCCGCCCTATGCGCCGTTCCTCGCCTGGGCGCGGCGCAGCGGCATGGCCTGGACCTCGCCCGTCGGGCTTCTCGTGCACGCGCGGCTCGGGCTCTTCGTCTCGTACCGCGGTGCCCTCGCCTTCGCCGAGCGGCTGGCGCTGCCGCCGCTGCCCGCGCGGTCGCCGTGCGACGGCTGCCCGGCACCCTGCCTCGACGCCTGCCCGGCTGGCGTGCTCGGGGCACAAGGCTACGACGTGCCGGGCTGCCACGCCTGGCTCGACACCGCCGCGGGCGGCGACTGCCTGACGCGGGGCTGCGCGGTGCGCCGCGCGTGTCCGGTCGGCGCCGGGCTGCAGTCGGCGGCGCGGACGGGCTTTCATATGACAGCCTTTCATGGCAGGCAGGGCGCATGCGACGCCTGATCCTGATGCGCCACGCCAAGTCGAGCTGGGCCGACCCCGGTCAGCGCGACCTCGACCGACCGCTCAACAAGCGCGGCCGCAAGGCGGCGGCGCTGGTCGGCGGCTGGCTGAAGGCGGGCGGCTACCTGCCCGAGCAGGCGCTGGTCTCGGCGGCGCGCCGCGCGCAGGAGACCTGGGCCGGCGTGGTGACGGTGGTGAAGCCCGCGCCGACCACCTACGTGCCCGAGCTCTACCACGCGGCGCCGGAGGCGATGCTCGCGGTGCTGCAGGCCGCACCCGACGTGGGCACGGTGCTGCTGCTCGGGCACCAGCCGGGGATCGGCAGCTTCGCCCGCCGGCTGCTCGTCGCGCCGCCGGAGGACGAGGGCCTCGCCAAGTTCCCGACCGCCGCGGTGGCGGTGATCGATTTCGACGCTGACGACTGGGGCTCGGTCGGCTGGGGCGCCGGCCGGCTGGTCGATTTCGTGGTGCCGCGCGCGCTCGAGTGAGCGCTCAGCGCAGGTGCTCGGCGTGCCAGCGCACGTGGTCGCCCATGACCGAGGCCACGTAGAAATAGCTGTGGTCGTAGCCATCGAGCAGGCGGAACTCGAACGGCTGGCGCCGGGTGGCGGCGGCGGTGACGAGGGCCTCGGGCCGCAGCAGCTCGAGGAACTGATCGGCCGCGCCCTGGTCGACGAGGATCGGCCGCGGGAAGCCGCGCTCGCGCATCAAGAGCGTCGCGTCGTGCGGCGCCCATCGTGCCTCGTCGGGGCCGAGGTAGGCGGCGAGCTGCTTGCGGCCCCAGTCGGAGCGGGTGGGGTGGGCGATCGGCGAGATCGCCGAGAGCGAGCGGTAGGTCTCGGGGAAGGTCATGCCGAGGGTGAGGGCGCCGTGGCCCCCCATCGAGTGGCCGGTGATGCCCTGGGCGCCGGGGTCGAGCGGGAACTCGGAGAAGACGAGCTCGGGCAGCTCGCGCCCGACGTAGTCCCACATCCGGAAATTCGGCTTCCACGGAGCCTCGGTGGCGTCGACGTAGAAGCCCGCGCCCTGGCCGAGATCGTAGGCGTCATCGTTCGCCACGTCGGCGCCGCGCGGCGAGGTGTCGGGGAAGACGAGCGCGATGCCCTCCTCGGCGGCCCATCCTTGAGCGCCGGCCTTGGTCATCGCGTTCTCGTGGGTGCAGGTCAGGCCCGAGAGGTACCAGAGCACCGGCACGCGGCCATGCTCGGCCTGCGGCGGCAGGTAGACCGCGAAGGTCATGTCGCAGGCGCAGGCGGCGGAGGCGTGGCCGTAGACCCCCTGGACCCCGCCGAATGCCCGGTTCTCCGATACGATCCTCATGCTCGCGTCCCTCCGTTCTCGCGTCGGCGCCATAGGGCCCGGGAGAGGCGGTGAGGTCAATCCGACGATGGCAGGAGCCGGGGGGAGCGCCGTCTTCGGGGAGCCACGAGGGCTCCCGCTCGGACAGCGCTTGTCGGTCGGCCGCCTTTGCGGCCTCCCTTCACCGGCACGGGGCTTGCGCCCCGTGATTTAGTGTTCTCCCCGCCTTTGCGGGGCCCCTGCGACTGCCCGATAGGGTTTCTGCCTATATGAAAACCGAGGCCGGGTAGCGCCGAGCGCGCCGCCGCGCGACGTTGATCGGATGGGTAGGGTGGGTAATCCACCCACCCGTCCGATCAGTGCCCGAGGATCTGGCTCAGGAACAGCTTCGTCCGCTCGTTGCGCGGGTTGTTGAAGAATTCCTTCGGCTCGTTCTGCTCGACGATCTGGCCTTGGTCCATGAAGATCACGCGGTTGGCCACGGCTTGCGCGAAGCCCATCTCGTGGGTGACGCAGAGCATGGTCATCCCCTCCTCGGCGAGCTCGATCATGGTGTCGAGCACCTCCTTGATCATCTCGGGGTCGAGCGCGCTCGTCGGCTCGTCGAAGAGCATGATCCTGGGCTTCATGCAGAGCGAGCGGGCGATCGCCACGCGCTGCTGCTGGCCGCCGGAGAGCTGCCCCGGGTACTTCGACGCCTGCTCGGGGATCTTCACCTTCCGCAGGTAGTGCATCGCCGTCTCCTCCGCCTCCTTCTTCGGGATCTTGCGGACCCAGATCGGCGCCAGCGTGCAGTTCTCGAGGATGGTCAGGTGCGGGAACAGGTTGAAGTGCTGGAACACCATCCCGACCTCGGAGCGGAT
>JBDHSS010000348.1:0-3551 GCA_039808205.1 Paracoccaceae bacterium
GGCGCGTCGTTCTTCATGGCGACGGGCTTCCACGGCTTCCACGTCATCATCGGCACGATCTTCCTCGCGGTCTGCCTCGCGCGCGCCTATGCCGGGCACTTCACGCCGACCCAGCACGTCGGCTTCGAGGCCGCGGCCTGGTACTGGCACTTCGTCGACGTGGTGTGGCTGTTCCTGTTCGGCGCGATCTACATCTGGGGCTCGGCCTAGGAGCTGAAGGGGGGGTGTGATGAACGAACGAGCGACGGTCGTCCGCACCCCCGCCACCTACCAGGACGTGCTCGATGCGCCGCCGAACATGGTGGCGGAGCTGGTGGGGGGTACCTTGCACCTGCAACCGCGACCGGCGTCAAAGCATGCGCGGGCGAGCTTCTCGCTCGCCGGCCGCCTCGAGCCGCTCGACCGGCCGAACCGGGACCGGACCGGCTGGTTCTTCACCTTCGAGCCGGAGCTGCATCTCGGACACGACGTCCTCGTCCCAGATCTCGCGGGCTGGCGCCGCGAAGGCATGGGCGAGTTTCCCGACACGCCGGCGTTCGAGCTGCCACCCGACTGGGTCTGCGAGATCCTGTCGCCGAGCACCCGCCGCTTCGACCTCATCGAGAAGCGGACGCTCTACGGGCAATGGAGCGTCGGGCACCTCTGGCTCGTCGATCCGCAGGCCGAGACGCTGGAGGCATTCGAGCTGCGGGGCGGCGAGTGGGTGCTGATCGGCGGCTTCGAGGCGGACAACGAGGTTCGCGTCGCCCCCTTCGCCGAGATCGGCTTCCCGCTCTCCAATCTCTGGCCCTGACCAATTGCGGTGCCCGGCATGACGCGGCGGATGATCGCGCCGCTCGTCTTCGGCATCGTCGGCGTGGCGATTTTGGTGTCGCTCGGGGTCTGGCAGGTGCACCGGCTGGCGTGGAAGACCGCGATCCTCGACCAGATCGCCGCCCGCCTCGCCGCCGATCCGGTGCCGGTGCCGGCCGTTCCGACGCCGGCGGCGGACGCCTACCTGCGGGTTGCCGTGGACGGGACGATCGGCCCGGGCGAGCTCCACGTCTACACCACGAGCGCCGACGGCGTGGTCGGCTACCGGGTGATCGCGCCGCTCACGCTCGCCGACGGCCGGACGATCCTGCTCGATCGCGGTTTCGTGCCGATCGAGGCGAAGGACGCCGCGCGCCCGGTGGGTGCGGTCCACGTCGAGGGCAACCTCGCCTGGCCGCAGGAGACCGACTTCTTCACCGCCGCGCCCGACCGGGAGAAGAACATCTGGTTCGCCCGTGACGTGCCCCTGATGGCCGAGGCGCTCGGAACGCTGCCGGTGATGCTGGTCGTGGCGGTACGCGACGACCCGAAGGCGCCGGAGCCGATGCCGGTCACCGTCAACATCCCCAACGACCACCTGCAATATGCGATCACCTGGTTCCTGCTGGCTGCGGTGTGGGCGGGGATGACAGGCTACCTGCTATGGCGTATCAAGCGCCGCATCGATTGAAGGACGGCTCCCACCCCATGCGCTACGTCTCGACCCGCGGCAGCGCCCCCGTGCTCGACTTCGAGGAGGCGATGCTCGCCGGTCTCGCGCGCGACGGCGGCCTCTACGTCCCCGAGAGCTGGCCCGTGCTGTCCGCCGACGAGATCGCGGCTCTCGCCGGCCTCTCCTACGAGGAGACGGCGTTTCGGGTGATGCGGCCCTTCGTCGGCGACGCCTTCGGCGAGGTCGAGTTCCGCGAGATCATCGCCCGCGCCTATGCCCGCTTCGACCACGCCGCGCGCGTGCCGCTGCGCCAGATCGGCGCCAACGACTGGCTGCTCGAGCTCTTCCACGGGCCGACGCTGGCGTTCAAGGACGTGGCGATGCAGCTGATCGGCGGCCTCTTCCAGGCGTCGCTGGCGCGGACGGGCAAGCGGATCACCATCGTCGGCGCGACCTCGGGCGATACCGGCTCGGCCGCGATCGAGGCGTTCCGCGGCAAGGCGGGCGTCGAGGTATTCATCCTCTTCCCCGACGGGCGGGTGTCCGACGTGCAGCGGCGGCAGATGACGACGCCCGACGAGCCCAACGTCCACGCGCTCGCCATCGCCGGCGACTTCGACGACGCGCAAGCCCGCCTCAAGGACCTCTTCAACGACCACGCCTTCCGCGACGGCGTGGGGCTCGCCGGGGTCAACTCGATCAACTGGGCGCGGGTGCTGGCGCAGACCGTCTATTACTTCACCGCCGCGGTGGCGCTCGGCGCGCCGCACCGCAAGGTGAGTTTCACCGTGCCGACCGGCAACTTCGGCGACGTGTTCGCCGGCTCTGTCGCCAAGCGCATGGGACTGCCGATCGACCGGCTGGTGATCGCCACCAACCAGAACGACATCCTCGACCGCACGCTGGCGACGGGAGCGCACCGGCGCGAGGCGGTCGCGCCATCGATCAGCCCGTCGATGGACATTCAGGTCAGCTCGAATTTCGAGCGGCTGCTCTTCGAGCTCTACGACCGCGAGGGCGCGGCGGTGGCGGCGCTGATGGGCGAGCTCGGCCGCGACGGCGGCTATGCGCTGGCGCAGGGCGCGCTCGACCGGCTGCGGGCCGACTTCGACAGCGCCCGCGCGTCCGAGGCGGAGACCAGCGCCGCGATCGCCCGCCTCTGGCGCGAGGACGGCATCCTGGTCTGCCCGCACACCGCGGTCGGCCTGCACGCGGCAGCCGTGCGCCGGGGCGATCCGACGGTGCCGATGGTGGTGCTCGCCACCGCGCATCCGGCGAAGTTCCCCGATGCCGTCGCGGCGGCCACCGGCCAGCGGCCGGCGCTGCCCGAGCGGCTGGCGACGCTCCTCGCCCGGCCCGAGCGCGTCGAGCGGGTGGCGAACGACGCCGGCGCGATCAAGGACGTGATCGGCCGGGAGACGGTGCGATGACCGTCGAGACCGTGACGCTCGCCAACGGCGTGCGGGTCGCGGTGGAGCCGATGCCGGGGCTGCACTCGGCCTCGGTCGGCGTCTTCCTCACCGCCGGCGGGCGGCACGAGCGGGCGGAGCAGAACGGCATCGCCCACTTCCTCGAGCACATGGCGTTCAAGGGCACGCCGACGCGCAGCGCGCTCGCGATCGCCGAGGAGATCGAGGACGTCGGCGGCTACATCAACGCCTATACCGGCAAGGAGATGACCGCCTACTACGCCCGCGTGCTCGAGGCCGACACGCCGCGCGCGCTCGACATCCTGGCCGACATCGTGCTGAACCCGCTGTTCGACGCCCCCGACATCGAGGTCGAGCGCGGGGTGATCCTGCAGGAGATCGGCCAGGCGCTCGACACTCCCGACGACATCATCTTCGACTGGCTGCAGGAGGCGGCCTATCCCGAGCAGCCGTTCGGCCGCACCATCCTCGGCCCGACCGAGCGCGTCTCGGGCTTCGGCCGTACCGACCTCGCGGGCTTCGTCGCCGAGCACTACGGCCCCGACCGCCTCATCGTCACCGCCGCCGGCGCCGTCGACCCGGCCGCCATCGTCCGCTCGGCGGAGGCGCTGTTCGGCGGGCTAGCCCGGTGGCCGCTGCCCGCGCTCGCGCCGGCG
>JBDHSS010000349.1:0-3544 GCA_039808205.1 Paracoccaceae bacterium
CCGCGATGGAGACGAGCTTCGCCAACGGCGGCCAGCTCTCCGCCTCGAACGCCGAGACCTGGACCCAGTGGGGCACGGTCCTCAAGGGCCTTAGGTGGATGTTGCAGGCCGACGCGCCGCTCCTCGTCAACCCGCGCCCGACGCTGCACAAGATCGGCTGGATGGCCGAGTTCCTGGCCAACATCCCGCGCTACAAGGCCAACACCGTCGAGACCGTGCGCCTCGCCATCGCCGCGCGCGCGGTGCTCTTCGAGATGGCCGAGCGCGAGGGCATCGACTTCGATCTCGAGCGCCGCGGCATCCTGCACTTCTACGCCAAGACCAAGGATCTCGCGCACGCGCGCATGGTGAACGGGCTGCTCGCCCAGGGCGGCCTCGAGCGCCGCGAGCTCGCGCCCGGCGAGATCCGCGAGATCGAGCCGGCGCTGCACGGCGACTTCGTCGGCGGCTTCCTCACGGAGTCCGACAGCTCCGGCGACATCCACAAGTTCACCATGGGCCTCGCGCGCGCCTGCGCCCGCCGCGGCGCCTCGCTGCGCTTCGGCACCGAGGTCGCGGCGGTCGCCGCCCGGGACGGCGGCGTGCGGATCACCGTGGCCGGGCAGGACGAAGCCTTCGATGGCGTCGTGGTCTCCGCCGGCGTCCGCAGCCGCGAGATCGGCGCCGCACTCGGCGACCGCGTGAACGTCTACCCGGTCAAGGGTTACTCGATCACCGTCGACCTCGCCGACGCCGAGAGCCGCGCGGCGGCGCCCTGGATCAGCCTGCTCGACGACCGGGCGAAGATCGTGGCCAGCCGCTTCGGTGCCGACCGCTTCCGCGTCGCCGGCACGGCGGAGTTCAACGGCGCCAACAAGGACATCCGCGCCGACCGCATCCGGCCGCTGGTCGAGTGGTGCGAGAAGCACTTCCCGGCGATGTCGACCGAGCACGCCACGCCCTGGGCCGGGCTCCGGCCGATGATGCCGTCGATGCTGCCGCGGGTCGGCCGCGGCCGGGCGCCAGGCGTCTTCTACAACACCGGCCACGGCCATCTCGGCTGGACGCTGTCGGCGGCGACCGCGCGGCTGGTGGCGACGCGCGTCGCCGCCGAGCTTGCGCCGGCCCGCGTCGCCGCGTTGCAGCTGGTGGCCGCCTGAGGCCGGCCGCTGCCGGCGAGGCTTGCTTCCCGGCCGGGGATCCCTAGGTTCCCGGCCGGGAGGCCATCCGATGCCGAGCTCGACACCAATCGCCGCTCCGCAGAGCGGCCCGCTGCGCCGGCTCGCCCGCGCCGTCACCATTGCCGCGCTCGTCACGCTCGCCGGCGCGGCGGCGGCGCAGGAACGACGGATGCTGGATGCCGACGAGGCGGTGCCGTTCCGCGGCGTCGGCCGGCTCAACGTCGCCGGAGCGCGGTTCTGCACCGCGACGCTCGTGGCCCCCGACGAGGCGCTGACCGCCGCGCACTGCCTGTTCCATCCGCGCACCCGCGCGCCGGTACCCGCCTCCGAGCTGCGCTTCGTCGCCGGCCTCCGGCTCGGCGAGACCGCCGCGGTCCGCCGGGTGGCAGAGGCGGCGGTGCATCCCGATTTCCGCTTCGACGGCGCGGCCGACCTCGCCGGCGTGCAGGCCGACCTTGCGCTGCTGCGGCTCGCGCGTCCGGTGCCGGCCGATGCCGCGACACCGATCGGACCGGGCGGCTTCGCGCCCGACGGCGGGCCGCTCACGATCGTCTCCTATGCCCGCGACCGGGCGCAGGCGCCGTCGATCGAGGCGCCGTGCGGCGTCGTCGCGACCTTCGGCGCCGGGGCGGCGCTCGACTGCACGGTGAACTTCGGCGCCTCGGGCGCGCCGGTGCTGCAGGGCGAGGGCGCGGGCGTGCACCTCGTCGGCGTCGTCTCCGCCATGGGCCTCGCCGACGGCCGCGACGTCACCCTCGTCGCGCTCGCCGAGCCGGCGCTCGCGCGGCTTCGCGCGCTCCTAGACGCCGAGCCGCCCGTGTCGAGGGGCTTGAAACCGGCCGAGGCGCTTCCCAACTGATCGCATGTCCGGCGCCCGAAGGTGGGCCGGACGGGAAGACCGCGGACCTGTCCAGTGGAAGGTCCCGCCCCTTGTATCGCTTCGTGAAGGATGCACCATGCGACACTTCGACTTTACCCCGCTCTACCGCTCGACTGTCGGCTTCGACCGCCTTGCCAACATTCTCGACCAGGCGCTGTCGTCCGACCTGACGCAGGCGAGCTATCCGCCGTACAACATCGAGAAGACCGGCGATGACGCCTATCGCATCACGCTCGCGGTTGCCGGCTTCACCGACGAGGAGCTCGGCGTCGAGGTCCGCGACGGCCAGCTGATCGTCACCGGCCGCAAGTCCGAGACCGAGGACAAGGCGACCGTGCTGCACCGCGGCATCGCGACCCGCGCCTTCGAGCGGCGCTTCCAGCTCGCCGACCACGTCCGCGTCTCCGAGGCGGCGACGGCGAACGGGCTGCTGCACATCGACCTGGTGCGCGAGGTTCCCGAGGCGCTGAAGCCGCGCCGGATCGAGATCGGCCGCAAGGCGCTCGAGGCCGAGGCCGCCTGACGCCGAAACCTCTGGAGACGAGCGAGAGCCGCGGCACCCGCCGCGGCTCTTCTTGCGTTCAGGCGCGGTGATCGCGCGTTGTCTCCACCTGCTGCACCGCCACCTGCGCCTCGGCGGTGTAGGTTCGGAGCCGGCCGCGGTCGGCCCTGATCCGCTCGATCTCGGCGCGCCCGGAGCGGACCCCGGCCAGCGACGCGAGGATCAGCCGGCTGTTGCGCTCGGCCCGGGCCTTCAGCGCGACAAGGAAGGCCTCCGGCAGATCGGTCTGCGTCTCGAGCAGCTCGGCGATCGCCGCCTCGCGCCGCTCCACCACTGCCCGGAGGCCGGTGAGCGGCCCGTTCAGGATCAGCTTCCGCTCGAGGTCGAGCAGCCGCAGGATGCGCGCATAGCGCGCCGACGTGAGGATGTGGGCGATCATGTCTCTGGCGTGCCTTCCTTGAGGATGTCGAAGATGCGCTCGGCGATGCCGAAATCGCCGCGCGCGGCGAGGAGCTTCGCGTACTGCTCGGTCAGGAGGCTGCCGAACGCCTCCTCGCCGGCACCGCCGCCGAAGCTCTCGGGCTGGGAGTTGATGCCTGTGTACTGCAGCATCTCGGCCAGGAACGACGCCTCGAAGCTCTCGGCGGCCTTGCGCGCCGCCGCATCGCTCGGCGAGGCGGCCTTGCTGCGCTCCAGCGCCGGCAGGGGCGGCGCCGCGATCGGGGTGACTGGCATCGGGTTCTCCGCGGCCGGGCGTTGCGCCCTTCCCGCGCGACGATCCGCGGCGGCGGTAAAGATTTCGTAAGGCTTCGGCGCGAAGCCTGCGACCGAACCCCGCTCGTCTCGGAGAGCCGATGATCGCCCCGGACCCGGCCACCCCCGGCCCCCGTCCCGCCGCAACGCCGCGACCGGAGAGCGCGCGCGCCCGCGGCGACCAGCCCGCGGCGGGCGATGCCTTCGCCAGCCTCATCGCTGCCGCCGGACCCGCGGCCGAAGTGGTCG
>JBDHSS010000350.1:0-3541 GCA_039808205.1 Paracoccaceae bacterium
CCGCACGTTCGAGCGCGTCTTGGCGCTGATCGGGCGCAGCGCCGCCGAAGCGATCCGCGCCGGGTCCGCGCCGGTCGCCGCCGCCACGGCCGCCCGCTCGGACGCGGTGGCGAAGGCCGTCGCCTTCTCCATCACCATGCCGACCGCCTCGGCGCCGGTCATCGAGCCGAGCGCGATCCGCTGGCTGCGGCGGGCGATCACCTCGCCGGCGGACAGCAGCATCTGGGTGTAGGCGAAGGCGAAGTTCATCCAGGCAGTGGTGGCGCGGAGCTGGCTGTAGGCGGGCAACATCGGCAGAATCCTCATTATGCTGCATCGCACAATAACCGCGTCGCGCGCACCTGTCACCGTGCAATCCGCGCATGGCGGTCATGTCCTGCGACCCCGCGCCATGAACGCCAGCCGCTCGAAGAGGTGCACGTCCTGCTCGTTCTTGAGAAGCGCGCCGTGCAGCCGCGGCAGGTTGCTCGCCGGGTCAGCGCGCAGATCCTCGGGCGCGAGATCCTCGGCGAGGAGGAGCTTCAGCCAGTCGAGCACCTCCGAGGTCGACGGCTTCTTCTTCAGCCCCGGGGTCTCGCGGATCTCGAAGAACTGGGTGAGCGCGGTGCGCACCAGCCGCGGCTTGATGCCGGGGAAATGCACCTCGACGATGCGCGCGAGCGTCGGCTCGTCGGGGAAGCGGATGTAGTGGAAGAAGCAGCGGCGCAGGAACGCGTCCGGCAGCTCCTTCTCGTTGTTGGAGGTGATGATGACGATCGGCCGCGCCCGCGCCCGGACGGTCTCGCCGGTCTCGTAGACGAAGAACTCCATCCGGTCGAGCTCCTGCAGGAGGTCGTTCGGGAACTCGATGTCGGCCTTGTCGATCTCGTCGATGAGGAGGACGACCTTGCCCGCGGCCTCGAAGCCGCGCCAGAGCGGGCCCTTGCGGATGTAGTTGGCGACGTCGTGCACACGGGCGTCGCCGAGCTGGCTGTCGCGCAGCCGGCTGACCGCGTCGTACTCGTAGAGCCCCTGCGCCGCCTTGGTCGTCGACTTCACGTGCCATTCGATCAGCGGCAGCCCGAGCGCCGTGGCGATCTGGCGCGCGAGCTCGGTCTTGCCGGTGCCGGGCTCGCCCTTGACGAGCAAAGGGCGCTCCAGGGTAATCGCGGCATTCACCGCGACGGTCAGATCCGGCGTCGCGACATAGTCGGCGGTGCCTGCGAATTTCATCGAGATTCCCGCCCTTTGGCCTCGCATCCTCCGCGAGCCTAGCAGGGCACCGCGCTTAAGCAAGCGCGCAGATCTTCCTCGTGACAAGCCCGGAGAAAGGCTATATCGGGTCCGCAGCGAAAACGGTCGGGGCCAGGTCACGCCGGCGCGAACCACGGGGCGACGGCGGCCTGGAGCCCGAAGTGTCATCAGAGGTGCGCGAGTCCATGAAGGCAGAAACCAAGTTCGATGTCGAGTACCAGCCGACCGAAGACGAGGCTTTCATGAACCCGCGACAGCTCGACTACTTCCGCCGCAAGCTCCTGGCCTGGAAGGCGTCGATCCTTGCCGAGAGCAAGGGCACGATCGAGCACATGCAGGAAGGCTCGCGCAACATTCCCGACATCGCCGACCGCGCCTCCGAGGAGACCGACCGCGCGCTCGAGCTCCGGACCCGCGACCGGCAGCGCAAGGTGGTGTCGAAGATCGACGCGGCGCTGCGCCGGATCGAGGACGGCACCTACGGCTACTGCGAGGAGACCGGCGAGCCGATCTCGCTGAAGCGGCTCGACGCCCGCCCGATCGCCACGCTGTCGCTCGAGGCGCAGGAGCGCCACGAGCGCAAGGAGCGCGTGCACCGCGACGACTGAGCCCGGGGGTCAGCTCGAACCTTCGTCGCGAGGGCGGCGCCCGCGCCGGCGCGCCGGGGCGGCGGCGGATTCGAGCCCCGCGCGCAGCACCGCGGTCATCGGGTGCTCGGGCGCGGCCGCGCCGTAGCGCTCGAGCAGGCTCGCGATCTCGGCCGTCGCGTCGCCCTCGGGCCGGCCGAGCGCCCAGTCGAGGAAGATCGCCCGCGCGTCGGCCGGCGTCAGCGTCATCCGGTAGGCCTCGAGGATGAGGCCGCGCGGATCGGCCGGGTGCTCGCCCTTCATCGCGCCCGCTTCCGCCGCGCCGCTGTCGGGCTCGCATCGAGCGCGCAAGCGGAGCCGGCACCGCCGACGATCTCGGCGGCGCCCGGGCTCGGCAGCTCGAGCCAGCAGCCGATCACGATTCCCCGCGCCATCCCTCCCCGCGCTCCCTCTCGCCATCAGCCGCCGCTGCCGCCACCGCGTCAAGCCCTGCCTCGAACCCGCGCCTCGGAAGGGCCTGTTCGCCGGAGCCGCCGTCGCGTGATGCCGAAACGAGCGCGGAGACGGGCGGGGTCAAGGGTGCGGAACGCACCGGCGAAGCCGGCTTGCCCTTGACCCCGCCCCCTCCGCGCTCAGGCATCGACACGCGACGGCGGGTCCGGCGGACGGGCCCGGGGCCCCTGTTCGCTGGTGAGACCCGAGCTTTCTTCTTTCTTCAAGCCCGCACCACCGCAGGGCGCCCTCAGGCCGCCCGAGCCGCCGCCTCGAACAGGAGCGCGCGCCGCGCCGCCAGCCGCTCGGGGTCGTGGTCGTAGCCGCCGCCGAGCACGCCCGTCAGCGGCACGCCGCGCCCGCGCGCCCAGCCGATCACCCGCGCGTCGCGCGCCGCGAGGCCGGCGTCGGATAGCCCGAGGCGTCCGAGCCGGTCCTGGGCGTGCGGGTCGACGCCCGCGTTGTAGAACACGATCTCCGGCCGGAACGCCGCGGCCGCCGCAAGGCCCGCGTCGAGCACCTCGAGATAGGCGCAATCGCCGAGCCGGTCGGGAAGCGGCAGGTCGAGCGTCGAGACGGCCTTCTCCGCCGGATAGTTCCGCGCCGCGTGCAGCGACAGCGTGAACACCTCCGGTCGCCCCGCAAAGATCCGCGCGGTCCCGTCGCCCTGGTGCACGTCGCAGTCGACGACGAGGACGCGGCCGACCCGCCCCTCGTCGAGGAGCGCCTGCGTCGCCACCGCCACGTCGTTGAAGACGCAGTAGCCGGCGCCACCGTCGGGCCCCGCATGGTGCGAGCCGCCCGCCATGTTGCAGGCGATCCCGTGCTCGAGCGCCAGCCGCGCCGCGACCAGCGTGCCCGCCGCGGCGAGAAACGCCCGCCGCGACACCGCCGCGGTCCCCGGCAGGCCGATCGCGCGCACCTCGGATGGCGTGAGCCGCACGCCCGCGACCCGCTCGACATACTCGCCCGCATGCACCCGCGCCACTCGCGCCGGGCCGAGCGGCGCCGGCGCGACGGTGCCGCCTTCCGCCGGCAGCAGCCCGCGCGCGACGAGCGCCGCGCGCAGGTAGCCGTATTTCGACATCGGGAACGGATGCCCGGGCTGGAGCGGCGCCTGGTAGTCGGGGTGGAAGACGACCGGCAGCATCAGGGCCGCGCCAGCCGCGCGGCGATGACCGCGGCGCTCCGGATCGCCTCCGCCGCCAGCTGCCCGCGCAGGCCGGCGA
>JBDHSS010000351.1:0-3500 GCA_039808205.1 Paracoccaceae bacterium
GCGCAGATGGGCGCGGCTGGCGTCGACATCGGCGGCCTCGAGGAGGCGCCGGTCGAGGAGCTGCCGGCGGACGAGGCGAACGCCTGAGCCCGTCCCGACCCGGGCGCGGAGACGGCTTCCGCGCCCTGACGCATTTGCACGCACGGCTTGAGGAGATTCTGGGATGTCGATCACTGCCACGATGGTGAAGGAGCTGCGCGAGGCTTCCGGCGCCGGCATGATGGACGCGAAGCGGGCACTGACCGAGACCGGCGGCGACATGGAGGCGGCCATCGACTGGCTGCGCACCAAGGGCCTCGCCAAGGCGGCGAAGAAGTCGGGCCGCACCGCGGCCGAGGGACTCGTCGGCGTCGCGGTGAGGGGCGGCGTCGGCGTCGCGGTCGAGGTGAACTCCGAGACCGACTTCGTGGCACGCAACTCCGACTTCCAGGCCGTCGTGCGCGCGATCGCCGAGGTCGCGACCGAGGTCTCCGACATCGAGGCGCTGAAGGGCGCGCGGCTCGGCGACAAGACCGTCGAGGAGACGGTGACCGAGAAGATCGTCACCATCGGCGAGAACCTGCACCTGCGGCGGATGGTCTCGGTCGAGGGCGACAGCGTCGCCTCCTACGTCCACAACGCGGTCGCCGACGGCCTCGGCAAGATCGGCGTCCTCGTGGCGCTCAAGGGTGCGGACAACGGCATCGGCAGGCAGATCGCCATGCACGTGGCCGCCGCGGCGCCGCAGTCGCTGAGCGAGGCGGACCTCGACCCGGCGGTGCTGGAGCGCGAGCGGGAGGTGCAGACGCAGAAGGCGCTCGCGGAGAACGCGAGCGCGTCGAAGCCGAAGCCCGATGCGGTGATCCACAACAAAATCATCCCGGGGCGGATGAAGAAGTTCCTGGAGGAAGTGACGCTCCTCAACCAGAAGTTCGTCATCAATCCCGACATCACCGTCGGCCAGGCGGCGAAGGACGCGGGCGTCGAGGTCGTGGCCTATGCGCGTCTCGCGGTGGGCGAGGGCGTCGAGAAGGAAGCCGAGGATTTCGCCGCCGAGGTGGCAAAGACGGCCGGCCGATGATCGCATTCCGCTTGTCAGCGCCCTGAATTGACGTTGCGCGGCAAGCGGAATTCGGCCATTTTGGCGCCCGATCCACGGGGCCAGGCAACGGGAACGGAGCGAATGACGGATAGCGTCGCGACGATGGCTGCACCGCTGCCCCGGCCCGCCTACAAGCGCATCCTCCTCAAGATCTCGGGGGAGGCGCTGATGGGGCCGCAGCAATTCGGCCTGCACCCGCCAACAGTGGAGCGCATCGCCCGCGAGGTCGAGGCGCTCTACGGGCTCGGCGTCGAGATCGCCATGGTGATCGGCGGCGGCAACATCTTCCGCGGGCTGCAGGGCTCGGCGCAGGGAATGGAGCGGACGACCGCCGACTACATGGGGATGCTGGCGACGGTGATGAACGCGCTCGCCATGCAGTCGGCACTCGAGGCGCTCGGCATCCACACCCGCGTCGTCTCGGCGATCCCGATGGACCAGGTGTGCGAGCCCTACATCCGTCGCCGCGCGGTGCGCCACCTCGAGAAGGGCCGGGTGGTGATCTTCGCCGCCGGCACCGGCAACCCGTTCTTCACCACCGACACCGCGGCGACGCTGCGCGCCACCGAGATGTCCTGCGAGGCGCTGTTCAAGGGCACGCAGGTCGACGGCGTCTACGACAGCGATCCCAAGAAGAACCCCGCGGCCCGCCGCTACGACCGCATCAGCTACGACCAGGTGCTGCAGAAGAACCTGAAGGTGATGGACGCCGCGGCGATCGCGCTGGCGCGGGACAACGCGCTGCCGATCGTCGTCTTCGCGCTCGACGAGCCGAACGGCCTCGCCGGGATCGTGCAGGGGCAGGGCCGCTTCACCACGGTCGAGCCGGGCTGAGATGGCGAGCCCGGCCAGGGAGGCACCGATGTCCGAGACGGAAACCCAGATCGACGTGGCCGCGCTCGAGAAGCGCATGGAGGGGGCGCTGCATGCGCTCCGCACCGAGTTCGCCTCGCTGCGCACCGGCCGCGCCTCGGCATCGATGCTCGATCCGGTCGTCGTCGAGGCCTACGGCGCGAACATGCCGGTCAACCAGCTCGGCACCATCACGGTTCCCGAGCCGCGCATGGTGCTGGTCAACGTCTGGGACAAGGCGCTGGTCGCCAAGGTCGACAAGGCGATCCGCAACTCCGGCCTCGGGATCAACCCGCAGATGGACGGCACCATCCTGCGGCTGCCGATCCCCGAGCTCAACGAGGAGCGCCGGCGCGAGCTCGCCAAGGTCGCCGGGCACTATGCCGAGCAGGCGCGCATAGCGGTCAGGAACGTGCGACGCGACGGCATGGATCAGCTGAAGCGCGCCAAGACCGCCGGCATGGCCGAGGACGACGAGAAGCTCTGGCACGACGAGATTCAGGAGCTGACCAACGCCGCGATCAAGAAGATCGACGCGGCGCTAACCTCCAAGCAAGAAGAGATCATGCAGGTCTGAAGCGCGCTCCGGCGGTCCGCATCGGGGGCACGAGGTGGTAGATTACGCGATGTACACGAACGAGACGCCGGTGAACGCCTCAGGCCCGAGCCACGTCGCGATCATCATGGACGGCAATGGCCGCTGGGCGTCGAGCCGCGGCCTGCCGCGCCTCGCCGGGCACAAGCGCGGTGCCGACCGGGTGCGCGAGATCGTCGAGAGCTGCCCGGATCTCGCGATCAGCCACCTGACGCTGTTCGCGTTCTCGACCGAGAACTGGCGGCGGCCCGAGCTCGAGGTCGTCGGGCTGATGCGGCTGTTCCGGCGCTACATCAAGAAGGAAGGCGCGCGGCTGGTAGCCGAGGGCGTGCGCGTGCGCTTCATCGGCGGCCGCGACCGGCTCGACGCCGACCTGGTGGCGCTGATGGCCGGGCTCGAGGCGCAGACCGCCCGCAATGACCGGCTGCACCTGACGGTGGCGATCAACTACGGCGGCCGGGACGAGATCCTGCGCGCGACGCGCCGCGTCGCCGAGGCGGTGCGGTCAGGGCGGCTCAGCGCCGAGGAGATCACGCCCGAGACGATCGAGGACCACCTCGACACCGCCGGGCTCCCCGACCCGGACCTGGTGCTCAGGACCTCGGGCGAATACCGGGTCTCGGGCTTTCTGCCGTGGCAGTCGGCCTATTCGGAGTTCGCCTTCGTCGATACCCGCTGGCCGGACTTCACCGCCGAGATGTTCGCCGCGCAGGTTCGCGGCTTCGGCAACCGCGAGCGACGGTTCGGCGCCGTGGCGCGATGAGCGACGCGCCGCCCCGGCCGGTCCGCTTCGCGGACCTCGGGCTGCGGATCGCCTCCGGGCTGGCGCTCGCCGTCCTCGCGTTCCTCAACCTCTGGGCCGGCGGCGGCTGGGCTGCGGGCTTCGTGTCGCTGGCGCTGGTGCTCATGCTCTGGGAGTACCACCGGATGGCGACGGGCGACCCGGCGCCGACCGCGCCGGCGCTCGTGGCC
>JBDHSS010000352.1:0-3490 GCA_039808205.1 Paracoccaceae bacterium
GAGGAGGGCGCCGATCTCCGGCGCGTCGTCCACCCCCAGCACCCGGCCGCGTCCGGTCTCGGCTGTCGCGTCAGCGGGCGGACCGGCCGCGTCCGCGGCCGACCGAGGCAGATACAGGCGGAACCGGGCGCCCTCGCCGCGCGCGGCCTCGAGGTCGATCCGGCCGCCGTGCGCCTCGACGATGCCGTGGCAGACCGAGAGCCCGACGCCGGTGCCGACGCCCTGCGGCTTGGTGGTGAAGAACGGCTCGAACGCGCGCTTGGCAACGTCGGGATCCATGCCGGGGCCGTTGTCGGTCACCTCGAGCACCACCTCCGGGCCCTCCTCCCATGCCCGCACCGCCAGCCGGCGCGGCTGGCCGCGGCCGATCAGCGCCTGCTGCGCATTGACGACGAGGTTGACCACGACCTGGTGCAGCTGGTCGGCGTCGGCGTGCACGGCGGCGAGGTCCGCCGGTAGGTCGACCACCACGTCGACGTCGGCGCTGCGCAGGCCGTAGGCGGCGAGGTCGAGCGCGCCCATCACCACCTCGCCGAGCCGCACCGGCTCGCGCCGCGGCGGCCGCGCGCGCGCCATGGCGAGGAAGGTGCGCACGATGCGGGCGCAGCGCTCGGCGGCGGCGTGGATCTTCTCGACGCGCGCGGTGGTCTCGGGGTCGGCACCCATCTCGCGCAGCATCGAGGAGTAGCCGACGACCACCGACAGCGGGTTGTTGAGCTCGTGCGCGACCCCGGCGAGGAGCGCGCCGAGTGCCGTCAGCTTCTCGCTCTGGTGCAGCGCCTCGCGCGAGCGGGCGACCTCGGCCTGCGCGGCGCGCAGCACCGTCAGGTCGACCGAGGTGGTGACGATGGCGCGCTCGCCCTCGAAGATGATCGGCCGCGAGGTCAGTGACACCGGCACCTCGCCGCCGTCGGGGCGGCGCAGCGTCACCTCGAAGTCGGTGACCTCGCGGCCGCCGTCGAGCTCGGCATAGAGCCAGTCGCGCTTGGCGGGGTCGGGATAGAGCGTGCCGCGGTCGAAGCGGTCGAGGTCGATGCCTTCGAGCCCGTAGAGCCGCACGTAGGGCTCGTTGACGAAGAGGAGCTTGCGGTCGGATAGCCGGGCGATGTTCATCGGCACCGGGTTGGCGGCGTTGATCGCGTTGAGCCGCGCCTCCGACGCCTGCAGTGCCGCCTCGGCGCGCTTCCGCTCGGTGATGTCGACTGCGAAGGTGCCGACCGCGTCGACCGCGCCGTCGGCGCCGAACACCGGAAAGCGCGTGGTCATCACCCAGCGCTCCTCGCCGCCGAGGCCGGTCATCAGCTCTTCGCTCACGTGCATCCGGCCGGTGGCGATGACCGATTGGTGCCGGGTGTCGCTGACGCCCGTGGCGTCGGGGCGGATCTCGGCCGGGGTGCGGCCGAGCGCGAGCTCGCCCGGCACTCCGAGCAGCTCCTCCATCCGGCGGTTGAACATGAGGTAGCGGCCCTCGGCGTCGCGCACGTGCGCGGCAAGCGGCGCGAAGTCCATGAAGGCGCTCAGTCGGGCCTGGCTCTCGCGCAGCGCCGCCTCGGTCGCGCGAAGCTCGGTGATGTCGACGGTCGCGGCCAGCATCGCCTCGCGGCCGCCCCACTGGATGCGGGTGGCCGACATCAGCGCCTTGAGGCGGCGCCCGGTCTTCATGATGAGGTCGACCTCCATCGCCCGAGCGACGCCGTCGCGCAGCATCTTGTCGCGCAATGCCGCGCGCTGGCCGAGATCCTGCCAGACGTCGAGCAGGTGCTCGACCTCGGCCTCGCAGGGGATGCCGAGGATCGTCCGCGCCCGCGGGTTCAGGTAGAGCGTGCGCGCGGTCTCGATCTCGCTGATGACGAGGCCGACCGGCACGCTCTCGGCGATGGTGCGGAACTGCGCCTCGCGCTCGGCGAGCGCCCGCTCGGCCGCGCGCCGCTCGGAAAGATCGCGCAGGTAGGCGAGGTGGATCGGCTCGCCGGAGCGCTCGCCCCTGACCACCACGAGCTCGATCGGGAAGACGGCGCCGTCGGCGCGCCGCGCGTCGAGCTCGATGCGACGGTCGAGGCCGCCGGGCGCGGCCGCCGCGTGCCAGGGCAGCGCATCCGGCGCGACGAAGAAGTCGGCGATCGCCCGGCCCATCGCCTCGCCGCGCGTGATCCCGAACGTGCGCTCGGCGGCGGCGTTGAACTCGACGATGGCGCCGGCGGCGTCGACCCCGACATAGCAGTCGAGCGCTGCCTCGAGTGCCGCGAGGCGCAGCCGCTCGGCTTCCTCGCGCGCGGCCTCGGCGCGCTTGCGGTCGGTGATCTCGCGGCCGACGCACTGGATCTCGAGAAGCTGCCCTTCGGCGTCGAAGATGCCGGTGTCGGTCCAGTGCTCCCAGTGGATCGACCCGTCCGGGTGGCGGCCGCGCAGCTCCACGGTCTGCGTCGGGTGCTCCGGGGTGATCCGGGCGAGATGCGCGCGGAAGATCGGCCAGTCCTCGGGCAGCACGAGGTCGGCGTCGCGCAGGTCCTTCGCCCGCATCTCGGCCAGCGTGGTGCCGACGTAGCGCTCGGCGGCCTCGTTCATGAAGGTCCAGTTGCCGTCGCGATCGACGCGCGCGACGATCTCGGTCTGGGTGTCGACGACGGCGCGGTAGCGCGCCTCGCTGGCGGCGAGCGCCCGTGCCTGCGCGTGCGCCTCGGTCACGTCGCGCTTCACCGCGACGAAATGCGTGATGTGGCCGGTCTCGTCACGCAAAGGCGCGATCGTCGTTTCCTGCTCGATCAGGTGGCCGTCGCGGTGGCGGTTGACGATGGTGCCCTGCCAGGTGCGCCCGGCCTCGAGCTCGCGCCGCAGCGCCGCGAAGAACTCCGGCGCGTGCATCCCGCTCGCCAGGATGTGCTGCGGCTCGCGGCCCAGCACCTCGTCGGGGCTGTAGCCCGTCGTCGTCTCGAAGGCATGGTTGACGTAGGTGAAGCCGTGCTCGGCGTTGGTGATCTCCACCGGGTCGCCGGCCTGCTCGACGGCGAGCGCGAGCAGCTTCAGCTGTGCCGCCCGGTGCCGGTCCTCGGTGATGTCGGTGGTCAGCAGCACCCGGCCGCCGTCGGGCGTGCGGCTCTCGCGGATGCGCACCCAGCGGCCGTCGGCGATGCGGTGGACGTGCTCGGAGCTGTCGCGCCGGCGCAGCGCCAGCCGCCAGTCGAAGAAGTGCGGTCCCATCTCCTCGTGGAACACCGGCCCGCGAGCCATGCCCTCGCGCATCCATTCCTCGAACCGGCGCCCGATTGCCAGGCCTTCGCGCAGGGCTTCGGTCATGTGCTCGGGGAAGCGCGAGTTGAAGTAGGCGATGCAATCGTTGCGGTCGTAGATGACGAGCCCGTCGGGCAGCGCCTCGGCCGCCGTCCGAAGCCGCGCCTCGGCGAGCCGCAGCCGCCGGTTGTTGCGCCGCCCGACGCGCATCGCGTACCAGAGCGCGCCGGCGGTGGCGACGAAGGCCAGCGCGAACGGCAGC
>JBDHSS010000353.1:0-3489 GCA_039808205.1 Paracoccaceae bacterium
GAGGCGCGCGCCTGCGGCGTCCTCGGCGCGATCCGGGCCACCAGCCCGCGGCGGCTGTGGCCGATCATCGCGCAGGTCGCCGACCGCCTCGACGCGCCGCGCATGGCGCTGATCGCCGAGGCAGCGCACGTCGTGCCGCCGATCGGTGCCCAGGGGCTCAACATGAGCCTCGCCGACATCGCCACCCTCGTCGAGCTGGCGCGCGACGCCGTGGACATCGGCGCGCCGGAGCTGCTCGCGCGCTACCACCGCCGGCGGCACGGGCGCATCCTGGTGCGCATCGCCGGCATCGACGCGCTGAACCGCGCGGCCATGGCCGAGGCGCAACCGCTCCGCGAGCTGCGCCGCGCCGGTCTCCGGCTGCTGCATGGGGCGACGCCCTTGCGGCGGGCGTCGATGCGCCTCGGCCTCGGGCTTGGTCCCGGCGCCGCATTCGGCGACGCGGCTCAGGCGCCGTGGTCGCCCGGATAGGGATTGCGCTCGGGCGGCCACCAGCCGGCCGGCAGCGCGGCAGGCTTCAGGATCTCGACCATCAGCGGATAGCAGGCGGCCGCGTCGCTCGAATGCTCCGCGGCGCAGTCGCCGCCGGGACAGGCCGAGAGCGCGCCGAGGAGGTCGATCTCGGCGAAGAGCGTCAGCGCATCGCCGGGCCTGACCGGGCTCGCCTTCATCAGGTAGCGCCCGGTCGCGCGGTCGAAGCCCGTGCACATGAAGACGTTGAGCACGTCGTGGACGTGGGTCTCCGCCTCGGCGAGCGGCATCCCCGTGGTCGCGGCCAGCGCACGGGTCAGGTTCGAGTGGCAGCAGTGGTGATAGTCGCCACCGCCAAGCAGGCGATGCGTGTAGGGATCGCAGCGCGTGCCGATCACGTCGTGCACGCCGCAGCCGAAGGCGTCGAAGCCGTACCAGCCGAGGCTGTCGGCGGTGATCGTCGCCATCGGCCGCAGCTGCGGCAGGCACGACCACAGCCGGCAGCCGGTCGAGACGTGAGTGCCGTGCAGCGCGCGGGTCTTGCCGGAAAAGAACCGCTCCGAAAGGTCGACCGCGTGCCAGAGGTTGAGGTCGCCGACCTGCGGCCCGCCGATGCAGACGATGCGGAAGAAATGCCCGGCCGGCGCCATGAACGTGCGCGCGTCGCGTGGGGGCACCATCACCATGTCGACGCGCTCGGCGGTGTCGAGCGCGGCGAGGAGCGCAGGCAGGTCGGGCGCGGGCAACGCCGCGGGCGGATAGCACTCGACCGGCGGCACGCCGCGGCGCGCGGCGGCATCGGGCGGCGGAGCGGGACGCGTGACCTGCATGGCGCCCGTGATAGTCGAGCGGGGCCGCGCGCGGAAGCCCGTCGCAGCGGCCCGGCGCCCAGCCGCCGAGACGTGCGCGGCGTGGACAGGCGCCGCCGGGCTGCGCTAGGCAGGGACAGAACAGGGAAATGGATGCGCCGGTCCAAGGCGCGCGAAGGGGAGGGGAATGGCCGAGGTCACCGGGCGGGGGCTGCGCAAGGCGTACGGTGCGACCGAGGTGATCCACGGGCTCGACCTCGACATCGCCGACGGCGAGTTCGCCGTGCTCGTCGGCCCGTCGGGCTGCGGCAAGTCCACGCTCCTCCGGATGATCGCCGGCCTCGAGAGCATCACCGCCGGCATCATCCGCATCGGCGCGCGCGTGGTGAACGACCTGACGCCGAGCGAGCGCGACATCGCGATGGTGTTCCAGTCCTACGCGCTCTATCCGCACAAGACGGTGCGGGCGAACATGGGCTTTGCGCTGAAGCTGCGCGGCACCGACAAGGCGGAGCTGGCGCAGCGGGTCGAGCGCGCGGCCGAGATCCTCGGCCTGATCGGGCTCCTCGACCGATACCCGCGCCAGCTTTCGGGTGGCCAGCGGCAGCGGGTGGCGATGGGCCGCGCCATCGTGCGCGACCCGCAGGTGTTCCTGTTCGACGAGCCCCTGTCGAACCTCGACGCCAAGCTGCGCGTGCAGATGCGCGCCGAGATCAAGGAATTGCACCAGCGGCTCCGCACCACCACGGTCTTCGTCACCCACGACCAGATCGAGGCGATGACCATGGCCGACAAGATCGTGGTGATGAACGCCGGCACCGTCGAGCAGGTCGGCGCGCCGCTCGAGCTCTACGATCGGCCGGTCAACCGCTTCGTCGCCGAGTTCATCGGCTCGCCGGCGATGAACCTGCTGCCCGGGGTCGCGGCGCCGGGCGGGGTGGCGGTCGGCGCGGCGCTCCTGCCGCTGGCCCGTGCCGCCGGCGAGGCCGGGCGGCCGGTTGTCTACGGCATCCGTCCCGAGCACCTGGCGCTGGCGGATGCCGGGCTCGCCGCCACCGTGCGCGTGGTCGAGCCGACCGGCGCCGAGACGCTCGCCTGGCTCGACTGCGACGGCCGCGAGCTGGTGGCGGTGTTCCGCGACCGCCACGACCTGGCGCCGGGCCAGCGGGTTCACCTGGCGGTGCGCGCCGACCGGGCGCACCTGTTCGACGCGGCAACCGGAGCGAGGATCGCATGAGCGAGCGGGTCATCCTGGCCTATGGCGACAGCAACACCCACGGCACCGTGCCAATGGCGACGCTCGAGGACATGGGCCGCCTCAAGCCGTGCGAGCGCTGGCCGGGGGTGCTCGCCGCCGAGCTCGGGCCCGGCTGGCGCGTGATCGAGGAGGGGCTGCCGGGGCGCACCACCGTGCACCCCGATCCGATCGAGGGCGTGCACAAGAACGGCATCGCGGTGCTGCCGGCGGTGCTCGAGAGCCACCGGCCGATCGATCTCGTGGTGCTGATGCTCGGCACCAACGACCTCAAGGGGCGCTTCCAGGTGCCGCCGGTCGAGATCGGCGAGGCGGTCTCGGCGCTGATCCGCACCGTGGAGCAGAGCGTCGCCGGACCCGGCGCGCAGGCGCCGGCGGTTCTCCTCGTGGCGCCGCCGCCGGTGCTCGAGGCGGGCTGCCTCGCCGAGATCTTCGCCGGCGGCGCCGCGAAGTCGCGGAAGCTCGGCGCCGTCTATGGCGCGATCGCCCGCCGGCACGGCGTTGCGATGCTCGATGCCGGCGAGGTCATCGCCTCGAGCCCGCTCGACGGCGTGCACTTCGACGCCGCGGAGCACGGCAAGCTCGGCCGTGCGGTGGCGGCGAAGGTGCGCGCGCTCCTCGGCTAGCGTCAGCGCCCGAGGAAGAAGCGCAGCATCTCGGCCGAGGCGTCGGGCCCGCGCGCGTCGGCATAGCTGCCGTCGGGGCTGCCGCCGGACCAGGCGTGCCCGGCGCCGTCGATCATCCAGAGCTCGACCGCGGGCGCGCCGTTTGATCCGAGCGCGATCGAGCGCGCGACCCGCCGATCGTTGACCTCAAGCACCTCCTCGACGCGGGGGCGCGCGCCGGCGAGCGCAGCGGCGCGCGCGACCAGCCGGCCGGCGTTCATCGCATGCACCGTCGAGTCCGCCGCCCCCTGGAAGACGATGAGCCGCGGCGCCGCGACGGCCGTGGCGG
>JBDHSS010000354.1:0-3475 GCA_039808205.1 Paracoccaceae bacterium
CGTCGGCGCCTACATCCGCAACACGATGGCGGTCGACAAGAACATGAACCGCGATCAGGCGCTCATGGACATCTACCGCGTCATGCGCCCGGGCGAGCCGCCGACGGTTGAGGCCGCCGACGTCATGTTCCAGAACCTTTTCTTCGATCCCGAGCGCTATGACCTCTCCGCCGTCGGGCGGGTGAAGATGAACATGCGCCTCGACCTCGACGCGCCGGACACCGTGCGCACGCTCCGCAACGAGGACATCATCGCCTGCATCAAGGCGCTGGTCGACCTGCGCGACGGCCGCGGCGAGATCGACGACATCGACCACCTCGGCAACCGCCGGGTGCGCTCGGTCGGCGAGCTCATGGAGAACCAGTACCGCGTCGGCCTGCTGCGCATGGAGCGCGCGATCCGCGAGCGGATGAGCTCGGTCGAGATCGACACGGTGATGCCGCAGGATCTCATCAACGCCAAGCCCGCGGCTGCGGCAGTGCGCGAGTTCTTCGGCTCGTCGCAGCTCAGCCAGTTCATGGACCAGACCAACCCGCTCTCCGAGGTCACGCACAAGCGGCGCCTGTCGGCACTGGGCCCGGGCGGCCTGACGCGCGAGCGCGCGGGCTTCGAGGTCCGCGACGTGCACCCGACCCATTACGGGCGGATGTGCCCGATCGAGACGCCGGAAGGCCCGAACATCGGCCTCATCAACTCGCTGGCGACCTATGCGCGTGTCAACAAGTACGGCTTCATCGAGACCCCCTATCGCCACGTGCGCGACGGGCAGGTCACCGACGAGGTGCAGTACATGTCCGCCACCGAGGAGATGCGCCACACCATTGCGCAGGCGAACGCCAACCTCGACGAGAACGGCCGCTTCGTGAACGACCTCGTCTCGACGCGCAAGGCCGGCGACTTCATGCTGAACCCGCCGTCGAACGTCGACCTCATCGACGTGTCGCCGAAGCAGCTGGTCTCGGTCGCCGCCTCGCTGATCCCGTTCCTCGAGAACGACGACGCGAACCGCGCGCTGATGGGCTCGAACATGCAGCGGCAGGCGGTGCCGCTCCTCCGCGCCGAGGCGCCGTTCGTCGGCACCGGCATCGAGGAGATCGTCGCGCGTGACTCGGGTGCGGCTCACACCGCGAAGCGCGCCGGCGTCGTCGACCAGGTCGACGCCATGCGCATCGTGATCCGGGCCACCGACGACGTGGCGCCGGGCGACCCCGGCGTCGACATCTACCGGCTCAGGAAGTTCCAGCGCTCGAACCAGAACACCTGCATCAACCAGCGTCCGCTGGTGAAGGTGGGCGACGTGGTGAAGAAGGGCGAGTTCATCGCCGACGGCCCGTCGACCGACCTGGGCGAGCTGGCGCTCGGCAAGAACGTCCTGGTCGCGTTCATGCCGTGGAACGGCTACAACTACGAGGACTCGATCCTGATCTCCGAGCGGATCGTGAAGGACGACGTCTTCACCTCGATCCACATCGAGGAGTTTGAGGTCGCCGCCCGCGACACCAAGCTCGGGCCGGAGGAGATCACCCGCGACATCCCGAACGTCGGCGAGGAGGCGCTGCGCAACCTCGACGAGGCGGGCATCGTCTACATCGGCGCCGAGGTCGGCCCCGCGGACATCCTCGTGGGCAAGATCACGCCGAAGGGCGAGAGCCCGATGACGCCGGAGGAGAAGCTCCTCCGCGCCATCTTCGGCGAGAAGGCCAGCGACGTGCGCGATACCTCGCTGCGGCTGCCGCCGGGCGACTACGGCACCGTCGTCGAGGTGCGGGTGTTCAACCGCCACGGCGTCGACAAGGACGAGCGCGCGCTGCAGATCGAGCGCGAGATGGTCGAGGGTCACAGCCGCGACCGCGACGACGAGCTCGCGATCCTCGAGCGCAACATCTACGCCCGCCTCAAGGATCTCATCCTCGGCAAGACCGCGATGAAGGGTCCAAAGGGGGTCAAGGCCGGCTCCGAGATCACCGAGGAGCTGCTCGGCACGCTGTCGCGCGGCCAGTGGTGGCAGCTCGCGCTCGGCGAGGACGCCGACGCGCAGGCGCAGGAGGCGCTGCACCAGCAGTTCGAGATCCAGAAGAAGGCGCTGGAGCGGCGGTTCGAGGACAAGGTCGAGAAGGTGCGCCGCGGCGACGACCTGCCGCCGGGCGTGATGAAGATGGTCAAGGTCTTCATCGCGGTGAAGCGCAAGCTGCAGCCGGGCGACAAGATGGCCGGCCGTCACGGCAACAAGGGCGTGGTCAGCCGCGTGGTGCCGGAGGAGGACATGCCGTTCCTCGCCGACGGCACCCCGGTCGATCTCGTGCTGAACCCGCTCGGCGTGCCGAGCCGGATGAACGTCGGGCAGATCCTCGAGACCCACATGGGCTGGGCCGCGCGCGGCCTCGGCAAGGCGATCGAGGCGGGCCTGGCCGAGTACCGGCACAAGGGCGACATGACGCCGCTCAAGGAGGCGATGAAGGTCGCCTACGGCGAGGACGTCTACAACGACGCCATCGCCGAGCTGCCCGAGGACGAGTTCCTCGAGGTGGCGGGCAACGTGACCGCCGGCGTGCCGATCGCGACGCCGGTCTTCGACGGCGCCAAGGAGGCGGATGTCAACGACGCGCTGGAGCGGGCGGGCTTCGACACCTCGGGCCAGTCGATCGTCTTTGACGGCCGCACCGGCGAGCAGTTCACCCGGCCGGTGACGGTCGGCGTCAAGTACCTGCTGAAGCTGCACCACCTCGTGGACGACAAGATCCACGCGCGCTCGACGGGGCCTTACTCGCTCGTCACCCAGCAGCCGCTCGGCGGCAAGGCGCAGTTCGGCGGCCAGCGCTTCGGCGAGATGGAGGTCTGGGCGCTCGAGGCCTACGGCGCCGCCTACACCTTGCAGGAGATGCTGACGGTGAAGTCGGACGACGTGGCCGGTCGCACCAAGGTCTACGAGTCGATCGTCAAGGGCGAGGACAACTTCGAGGCCGGCGTGCCGGAATCGTTCAACGTCCTCGTCAAGGAGATCCGCTCGCTCGGCCTGAACATCGAGCTTCTGGACTCGGAGGCGGAGTGAAACTGCAGGAGCTGACTGATGGCGCCGCTGCCGGCCTCGATCGAGGACCAGTTCCCCCGGATCCGGGCCGACCTTTCGCTATTGAAGTGGATGGTCGGCCTCAACCTCGCGCTCGTTGTGTCGGCGCTGGTGCTGATCCGGCGGGGCGTCGCCACCTGACTATTGAGATTGCCACGGGGACGGCCCGGCCGTCCCCGCTCGAAACCCGCCCGGGAGTTGCGAGATGAACCAGGAAATCACCAATCCGTTCGCGCCGGTCCAGCCGATGCGCACCTTCGACGAGATCAAGATCTCGCTCGCGTCCCCCGAGCGGATCCTGAGCTGGTCCTACGGCGAGATCAAGAAGCCGGAGACGATCAACTACCGCACGTTCAAGCCCGAGCGTGACGGCCTGTTCTGCGCGCGCATCTTCGGTCCGATCAAGGA
>JBDHSS010000355.1:0-3469 GCA_039808205.1 Paracoccaceae bacterium
CCAGCGCCCGCGCCGCGGCCCGCCAGGCGAGGCCGGGCTTGCCCTGCGGCGCGGGGTGCATCTGCGCCTCGGCGGCGATGGCGGCGGGGGGGATGGTCTCGCCGTTCACGACGACGTCAGCAAGGAGCGGTCCCATGGGATCACTCCGCCGGCGGGGTCGAGAGCGTCGGCGCCATCGCCGGACGCGCCTGCGCGCGCACGGGCACCTGATCGACCGCCTCGATCCGCGCCCTCTGCATCATGGGAGCGCGCCCGCGGGTTCGCACCACCTGATAGCCGGGCCGCCAAAGATAGCGCACCGGCACCGAGAGCATGTGCACGAGCCGGGTGAACGGGAACAGCAGGAAGATCGTCAGCCCGAGGAAGATGTGCAGCTTGAAGATCGGGTTGGCGTCCGCGACCAGGGTCCAGGCGTCGGTGCGGAACGTCAGGATGCTCTGCGACCACCGCATGAAGCGCACCATCTCGCCGCCGTCCATGTGCTGGAGCGAGACGAAGATCGTCATCACCCCGAGGACGAGCTGGATCAGCAAGAGCACGAGGATGCCGATGTCGGCGAAGGTCGAGGTGGCGAGGATCCGCGGATGCGTGAGCCGGCGCTGCAGCAGCATGCCCCCTCCGACCAGCGCGGCGATCCCGGCGATGCCGCCGGCGGCGATGGCGAGGCCCTGCTTGAAGCTGTGGCTGACGCCCAGCATCTCGAACACCCAGATCGGCGTCAGCAGGCCGACGAGGTGGCCGAAGAAGATCACCAGCACGCCCACGTGGAAGAGCACCGAGCCGATGATGAGCTGCCGCCGCCAGAGCAGCTGGCTCGAACTCGACTTCCAGGTGAAGGGGTCGCGCTCGTAGCGGACGATCGAGCCGACGGCGAGCACCGTCAGGGCGATGTAGGGATAGACCTGGAACAGGAAGAAGTTCATCTGGGGCTCCTCCTCAGCTGGCGGCGGCCGGCGCCGGCGCGGCCATGCGGGCGAGAATGTCCCGGCTCGCGGGGCATCCGGCGTCGGGATCGGGGCCGAAGGTCACCTGCGTCTCCTCCCAGACGGCGTCGAGCGCGGCGAGATCCTCCGGGTCGTCCTCGGTCTGCGCGGTGAGCTCGGCGATCAGCTCCGCCGAGGCGGGGGTCGCGGTCATCGCCACCGCCGCGTGCAGCACCGCGGCATAGGGCGAGCCGCGCCGCTCCAGCCGGTCGGCGAGGACGGCGATCACGTGGCCGGCGTCGGCCAGCGTCTCGCGCGCCTCGGCGAGCGGCCGGAGGCTCAGGAACTCGAGCAGGATCGGCAGGTGGTCGGGCAGCTCGGGCCCGGACAACTCCAAGCCGCCGGCGCGATACATCTCAAGCAGATCCACCATCGCCTGGCCGCGCTCGCGGCTCTCGCCGTGGATGTGCTCGAAGAGGTTGAGCGACAGGCTGCGCGATCGGTCGAAGAGCAGCACGAACCGCTCCTGCAGGTCGATGAGATCGCGCGTGGCGAGATCCGCGAGCAGCGGCTCGAGCGCCGCGCGCGCGGCGGGCGGCAGCAGCCCCTCGCGCGCCAGCGCCGGCGCGATCTCGGGCGCGGCGGCCTGGAGCTCCGCGCTCGGGTAGGTGAGCAGCGCCGACAGCGCCTTCAGCGTGGCGATCATGACTTCATCGCCTCCGGGATGGTAAGGCCGCGCCGCTTGCCGCGGAAGATCGAGCCCTGCGAGATGCCGGTGGAGCAGCCGTTGCCGTCGGTGAAGCCGCAGCCGCCGCGCAGGCCCATGATGTCCTCCTCGGCGAGCTCGCGGTGCGCGGTCGGGATGACGAAGCGGTCCTCGTAGTCGGCCAGCGCCATGATCTTGTACATGTCCTCGATCTGCAGCCCGGTCAGCCCGACCTTCTGGGCGATGCCCTCGTCGATCACGCCGTCCACCGTCTTCGCTCGCATGTAGGCGCGCATGGCGAGCATCCGCTCGAGGCAGGTGGCGATCGGCGCCTCGTCGCCGGCGGTCAGGAGGTTCGCGAGATAGCGCAGCGGGATGCGCAGGTTGCGCACGTCCGGCATCTCGCGGTCGTGGCCGATCAGCCCCGCCTCGGCGGCGTTCTTGATCGGCGAGAGCGGCGGCACGTACCAGACCATCGGCAGGGTCCGGTATTCCGGGTGCAGCGGGAAGGCGACCTTCCACTCCATCGCCATCTTCCAGACCGGCGAGCGCTTGGCCGCCTCGATCCAGTCCTGCGGCACGCCGTCGGCGCGCGCCATCTCGGCGATGACCGGGTCGTTGGGGTCGAGGAAGATCTTCAGCTGCGCGTCATAGAGATCCTTCTCGTCAACCACGCTGGCCGCCGCCTCGATCGCGTCGGCGTCATAGAGCATGACCCCGAGATAGCGGATGCGGCCGACGCAGGTCTCGGAGCAGACCGTCGGCTGGCCGCTCTCGATGCGCGGATAGCAGAACGTGCACTTCTCGGACTTGCCGCTTTCCCAGTTGTAGTAGATCTTCTTGTAAGGGCAGCCCGAGACGCACATCCGCCAGCCGCGGCACTTCTCCTGGTCGATGAGGACGATGCCGTCCTCCTCGCGCTTGTAGATCGCGCCCGAGGGGCAGGACGCGGCGCACGCCGGGTTGAGGCAGTGCTCGCACAGCCTCGGCAGGTACATCATGAAGGTATTCTCGAACTGGCCGTAGATTTCCTTCTCGACCCCTTCGAAGTTGTAGTCCTGCTTGCGTTTCTCGAACTCGCCGCCGAGGATCTCCTCCCAGTTCGGGCCCCAGACGATCTTCTCCATCCGCTCGCCGGTGATCTTCGAGCGCGGCCGGGCGGTCGGGAAGTGCTGCATCTCCGGCGCCTGCTGGAGATGGGCATAGTCGAAATCGAACGGCTCGTAGTAGTCGTCGATCTCGGGCAGCGCGGGATTGGCGAAGATGTTCGCGAGGATCCGCCACTTCGCGCCCTGCTTCGGCTGCAGCCGCCCGCGGGCATTGCGCTCCCAGCCGCCCTGCCAGCGGTCCTGGTTCTCCCAGTCCTTCGGATAGCCGATGCCGGGCTTGGTCTCGACGTTGTTGAACCAGGCGTATTCGACGCCGTCGCGGCTGGTCCAGACGTTCTTGCAGGTGACCGAGCAGGTGTGGCAGCCGATGCACTTGTCGAGGTTGAGGACCTTGCCGATCTGCGCGCGGATCTTCATTCGGCTGCCTCCAGGCTGGTGTTGGGGGTGGCGGTGGCGGTCGCCGGCTGATCGAGCCAGTCGACCTTCTGCATCTTGCGGACGATGACGAACTCGTCCCGGTTCGAGCCCACCGTCCCGTAGTAGTTGAAGCCGTAGCTGAGCTGGGCATAGCCGCCGATCATGTGCGTCGGCTTCAGCACGGTGCGGGTCACGGAGTTGTGGATGCCGCCGCGGTGGCCGGTCCGCTCCGACCCCGGCGTGTTCACGATCTTCTCCTGCGCGTGATACATGAAGGTCGTGCCTTCCTTGATCCGCTGGGAGACGACCGCCCG
>JBDHSS010000356.1:0-3464 GCA_039808205.1 Paracoccaceae bacterium
GGCAACCAGGCCGAGGGCGACCAGGCGCGCGCGCTCGCCGGGGCGATCGCGGCCTATGCCACGATCCTCGTCACCGAAACCGGGCGCGAGCCCGAGGAGATCCTCGCGCGCATCGCCCACAAGCACGCCTCGCTCGGCATCGTCCGCGAGCAGTACCCGATCGTGCACGAGCATCTGTTCGCCGCGATCGCCGAGGTGCTCGGCGACGCGGTCACGCCCGAGGTGGCCGCCGCCTGGGACGAGGTCTACTGGTCGATGGCCGAGGCGCTGATCGCGATGGAGACGCGCCTTTATGCAAAGGCCGGCGTCGCGCCCGGCGACGTGTGGCGCCAGCTCGTCGTGCGCCAGCGCACGCAGGAGTCCCCCGACACGGTGTCGTTCGTGCTGGCCGCGCCCGATGGCTCGACGCTGCCGCTCGCCTATCCCGGCCAGTACATCTCGGTCGCGGTGACGCTGGCCGACGGCGCGCGGCAGATCCGCCAGTACAGCCTGACCCGCGCGCCGCAGCGCACCGCCTGGGGCATCACCGTCAAGGCGATGCCGGCGCGCGAGCTGGCTGACGGCACCGTCGTCCCGCCGGGCGCTGTGTCGAACTTCCTGCACGACAACGTCTTCGAGGGCGACACGCTGACCGTCTCGCCGCCGTTCGGCGACCTGATCCTCGACGACACCGACGCGCCGCTCGTCCTCATCTCCGCGGGCATCGGCTGCACGCCGATCATCGGCATGCTGCACTACCTGAACCGCACCGGCGCCGACCGGCAGGTCACGGTGCTGCACGCCGATCGCTCGCCCGCGCGCCATGCGCACCGGCGGGAGCTGCGCGAGCTCGTCGATCGGCTGCCCGGCGCGGCGCTGCATCACTGGTATGAAGATCTCGGGGTACGCTCCGCGACCGACACCACGCGGCCCGGCCGGATCGACCTCGGCGACATCGCCGTCCCCGACGACGCGCAGGCCTATCTCTGCGGGCCGCTGCCGTTCATGGAGCAGGTGCGGCGCGGCCTCGTCGAGCGCGGCCTGCCCGAGGCGAGCATCCACTACGAGGTCTTCGGCCCCGACACCTGGCTCAGCGCCGCCTGACGGGTCCGCTCAGGCCGCGGGTCGTGCGCTTCCCGCGGCCTGGCGCCGGCCGGGAACGTAGCGCTCCACCTCGAAGGCGCCGAGCGTCGGGCCCTGGCTCATCTCGATGAACTTGATGTCGGGCTGGCCGGTGTTCAGCTCCATCACCCGGACGGCGCCGGCGGCGTCGAGGGTCACGTCCCAGCCGATGATGCCGAGCTGGGGCAGGCGCTCGTGAAGCGAAAGGCAGCTGGCGACCATCTCGCGAAACTGCGGGAGCTGCCGGCCACCGACCGGGGCGCCGGTTTCGGGATGCGCGGTGAACCGCCGCCACGTCTCGTCGGACCCGAACTCGGCCAGGGTGCCGTCGTCGTCGAGGACAGCGATCCGCAGCGCGTGGGCGGTCACCGCACGCCCTTCGCCGAGGCTGCAGCGGAAGTAGGCGCCGACGCGGAACGGCGGTTGCCCGGGCAGTTTGCCCGTCATCACCCGCAGCGTCGCCACCGCGCTCGGCGACACTTCGTCGAAGAGCGGATGCTGGCGGATCACCGACTGCACCACCAGGTCGCCCTGCCGCTCGAGCGCGCCGAGATCGAAGCCGTCGCGGTGCGCAAAGCTCACGCCACGGCCTCGGCGCGTGCTCTCGAGCTTCACGCAGATCTCCGGCCCCTCGGCAAAGAGCAGCGAGGGCACGTCGTCGCGCCGGATCGGCGCCCCGGCGATGTCGCGCCATTCGCCGCCGACGAAGTGGGCGCAATCGGGGAGCAGCGGCGTCCCGCCGAGAAGCCGGGTCATCAGGCTCCGCGAGTCGCCGATGTCGGCGTGCTTGCCGTTGATCCTGCGGATGGCGATGTTCCGAAAGAAGTTCGCCGGCACCCAGCCGTCGTGGAACTGGCCGCGGAAGACCGTGTAGAACTCGAGCCAGGGCGCGTAGCCGGCGGAGCCGAACCGGTCGCGGGCATAGGCGCGGATGCGGGTCCGCTCGCGGCGGTCGAGCGGACGCACGCCCGGGTTCGCGAGCAGCCCGCGCATGCCCTTGGCGACCTCCGCCTCGGCCTGCTGCGCCTCCTCCCAGGCGGAGAACAGGTGGTTGCCCTTGCCGATCAGCCGTCGCTTCAGGTTCAGCATGGATGCGTCCAGTCCCCTCGATCGCTCGCTTCTTGTCGGCCTTCGATCCGAGAGATCTCCCGCCAGCCACGCCGAGGCTCACCGGTGCCGGCGGATCACGGCTCGTGCGGTGCGCGTGCGCCGACCGCCTTGCGCCGATCCTGCGCCGGCGGCGCGCGCCCGGCAAGCCCCCCGGAGGCCGTGCGGCGGTCGCGAGGCTCTGTTCCGACCCCCGATCGACCGCCGACTAATGCGGTTGCGCTTGCCGGGCATTCCGGCTAAAGGGCGCGCTCACTCTCGGACTCCACCGGAATCAGGGTGACCCCGTCAAAGGGGGCCCGCCGGTGATTGTTGAAAGGACCAGGGGCCATGAAAGCGGCCGATCTCAGGGACAAGACGCCCGACCAGCTGCGCGACCAGCTCGCCGGCCTCAAGAAGGAGGCGTTCAACCTGCGCTTCCAGAAGGCCACCGGCCAGCTCGAGAACACCGCCCGCATGCAGGCCGTCCGCCGCGACGCCGCGCGGGTCAAGACCATCCTGAACCAGAAGGCCGCCGCCGCGGCTGGCAGCGACAAGGCGGAGGCCTGACATGCCCAAGCGTATCCTCCAGGGCACCGTGACCAGCGACAAGAACGACCAGACGATCACCGTGCTGGTTGAGCGCCGCTTCACCCACCCGGTGCTGAAGAAGACCGTGCGGAAGTCGAAGAAGTACCGCGCCCATGACGCGGCGAACGCGTTCAAGGTCGGCGACTTCGTTCGCATCGTCGAATGCGCGCCGATCTCGAAGACCAAGCGCTGGACGGTCCTGACGGCGGAAGCCGCCGCCGAGGCCTGAGCCAGTCTTAAACGAAACCGCGGGGCATTCGGTCCCCGCAGGTCGGGAGTAACCAAGCATGATCCAGATGCAGACCAATCTGGATGTCGCTGACAATTCCGGCGCCCGCCGGGTTCAGTGCATCAAGGTCCTGGGCGGCTCGCACCGGCGCTACGCGTCCGTCGGCGACATCATCGTGGTGTCGGTGAAGGAGGCGATCCCGCGCGGCCGCGTGAAGAAGGGCGACGTGCGCAAGGCCGTCGTCGTCCGGACCGCCAAGGAAGTCCGCCGCGAGGACGGCACCTCGATCCGCTTCGACCGGAACGCTGCCGTCATCCTCAACAACCAGAACGAGCCGGTCGGCACCCGCATCTTCGGGCCGGTCGTGCGCGAGCTGCGAGCGAAGAACTTCATGAAGATCATCTCCCTCGCCCCGGAGGTCCTCTAGATGGCCGCCAAGCTCAGGAAGGGCGACAAG
>JBDHSS010000357.1:0-3464 GCA_039808205.1 Paracoccaceae bacterium
GCCCGGGCGAGGTTGCCCTGGCGCTTGGCGTTCTCGAGCTCGTTCCTCGCCTGGTCGAGGCGGTCCTTGATCTCGGCGGCACCCTTGAGCTTGTCGCGTTCGGCCTTCCAGCGCGCGGTCATCTCGGCCGAGCGGTCCTCGAGCGTCGAGAGCTCCTTCAGGAGCTTCGACAGCCGGTCCTGGCTCGCGGCGTCGGTCTCCTTCTTCAACGCCTCGGCTTCGATCTGCTTCTGCAGGATGTCGCGGTCGAGCGCGTCGAGCTCCTCGGGCTTGGAATCGACCTGCATCCGGAGCCGGCTCGCGGCCTCGTCCATGAGGTCGATCGCCTTGTCGGGCAGGAAGCGGTCGGTGATGTAGCGGTGGCTGAGCGTCGCGGCCGCCACCAGCGCGCTGTCGGTGATCCGCACCCCGTGGTGGACCTCGTACTTCTCCTTGATGCCACGCAGGATCGAGATCGTGTCCTCAACCGTCGGCTCGGAGACGAAGACCGGCTGGAAGCGCCGGGCGAGTGCCGCGTCCTTCTCGACGTGCTTGCGGTACTCGTCGAGCGTGGTCGCGCCGACGCAGTGCAGCTCCCCGCGCGCCAGTGCCGGCTTCAGCAGGTTCGACGCGTCCATCGCGCCCTCGGCCTTGCCGGCGCCGACCAGCGTGTGCATCTCGTCGATGAAGAGGATGACCTCGCCGGCCGCGGCCTGCACCTCGGTCAGCACCGCCTTCAGCCGCTCCTCGAACTCGCCGCGGTACTTGGCACCGGCGATGAGCGCGCCCATGTCGAGCGCGAGGAGCCGCTTGTCCTTGAGGCTCTCGGGCACGTCGCCGTTGACGATACGGAGCGCGAGGCCCTCGGCGATCGCGGTCTTGCCGACGCCGGGCTCGCCGATCAGCACCGGGTTGTTCTTGGTCCGCCGCGACAGCACCTGCATGGTGCGCCGGATCTCCTCGTCGCGGCCGATGATCGGGTCGATCTTGCCTTCGCGCGCCGCCTCGGTCAGGTCGCGCGCGTACTTCTTCAGCGCGTCATAGCCCTGCTCGGCGCTCGCGGTGTCGGCGGTGCGGCCCTTGCGCAGATCGTTGATCGCGGCGTTCAGGCCCTGCGCGGTCACGCCGGCCGCCTTCAGCGCATCGTTCGCCGCCGACTTGGTGACGGCGAGCGCGGTCAGGAGCCGCTCGACGGTGACGAAGCTGTCCTTGGCCTGGGCCGCGAGCTTCTCCGCCTCCGCCAGCACCTTCGCGGTCTGGCCGTCCATGTAGAGCTGATCGCCGCCGCCTTCGACGCGCGGCACCTTGGCGAGCCTGGCCTCGACCTGCGCCCGCGCCTCCTCGGGGTTGCCACCCGCCGCGCGGATGAGGTTCGCCGAAAGCCCCTGGTCGTCATCAAGCAGCGCCTTGAGCAGATGCTCGGGCAGGAAGCGCTGGTGGTTCTCGCGGAGCGCAATCGTCTGCGCCGCCTGCACGAACCCCCTCGCCCGCTCCGAGAACTTCTCGAAATTCATCGTGTTCTCCCTTTCCGGCACCTTCCGCCGCGGTGCCCGCCGGCGCGGCGCACATCCTGGGAAGGCCACGGGGTGAAGGTAGGGTCGGGCATGCTGCGTTGCAAGAATGCCACGGCGGGAGGTCGGGAGTTTTCTGCGGGGTGCTGCCGGGCGAGTGTGGTTAACCGACCAGAACCCCCTGACGGGCATAGCAGCAGGGAAGCGCGCCCGCGACGGCTTTCCGCGGGCGCGGTTAATTGCTACCGGAGGGACCGCCCGGCGCCATTCCTTCAGGCCGTCGCCATGACGCGCGACGTCCGAGCCGCGCCCGTCGGTCGGCGCTGCAGACCGACGGGTCGATCCGGTCGCCAAGGCGGGGATGGTCGCGGCCTTTAGGAAGTATCGCCTTGGTCCGTTGCGGGACGCGAGGCGTTGGTGGCTGTCGGAGCCCTTGGGCGCCCTCGGTCCCGACGAATGGATCACGTCCGCGCCTTCCCCCCGCCGCCACGCTCCGCTAGCGTGCCGGCGCCCGGCCGACAGGAGGATGCCATGGCCTTTTCCGACGTGTTCGCCCGCGGGGTCGCGGTGGTGGGGGCCGCGGCGATCCTCGCGCGGCGCTGGGGGGCGACGCCGCACGCCCCCGCGCTCGGCCCGGCGCCGACGATCCCGCCGGCGAGGCCGCAAGGGATCCCGACGCTGAAGATGCCGACCGCGCGCGGCTGGAGCGGCGGGCGCACGCCGGTCGCGGCGGCCGGCCTCGCGGCCAACGCCTTCGCCACCGGGCTCAAGCATCCGCGCTGGATCTATCAGCTGCCCGGCGGCGACGTGCTGGTCTCCGAGGCGCTGCTCGAGCCCGGCCGCGTCCGCACCCCGTTCGACTATGCGATCTTCTCGACGATGAAGCGCGCCGCCGCCGTCGGCGCCAGCCCGAACCGCATCACGCTCCTGCGCGACGCCGACGGCGACGGGGTCGCCGAGGTGCGCGCGACGTACCGCGACGGGCTCCGCCAGCCGTTCGGCATGGCGCTCGTCGGCGATACCTTCTACGTGGGCTGCACCGACGGCATCGTCGCCTTTCCGTTCACGCCGGGCGCCACCCGGCTCGAGGGTGCGGGGCGCAGGCTCGTCGACTTCAGGCCCGGCGGCCACTGGACCCGCAGCCTGCTCGCGAGCCCTGACGGGCGGCGGCTCTACGCCGGCGTCGGCTCGCTCAGCAACATCGGCGACGAGGGCATGGCGGCGGAGGAGGGCCGGGCGGCGATCTGGGAGCTCGACCTCGAGACCGGCCGCGCGCGGATCTTCGCCAGTGGCCTGCGCAACCCGGTCGGCCTCGCCTGGGAGCCGGCGACCGGCGCGCTCTGGACCGTGGTGAACGAGCGCGACGGCCTCGGCGACGAGACCCCGCCCGACTACCTGACCTCGGTCAGGGACGGCGGCTTCTACGGCTGGCCGTACTGCTACTGGGGGCGCACCGTCGACGACCGGGTGAAGCAGGATCCCGCACTCGTCGCCACCGCGCTGACGCCCGACTACGCGCTCGGCGGGCATACCGCGTCGCTCGGCCTCTGCTGGCTGCCGGCGGGCACCTTCCCCGGCTGGCCGGAGGGCATGGCGATCGGCCAGCACGGCTCGTGGAACCGCTCGAACCTCAGCGGCTACAAGGTCATCTTCGTGCCTTTCGCCGGCGGCCGCCCGGCCGGCGCGCCGCGCGACATCCTGACCGGCTTCCTGTCCGACGACGAGAAGGCGTCCTGGGGCCGTCCGGTGGGGGTGGCGCTCGCCGCCGGCGGCGCGCTCCTCGTCGCCGACGACGTGGGCGACGCGATCTGGCGGGTGACGGCGGCCTGAAGCCGCCGCGAGGGGGTCAGGACCGCCGGCAGTCGCGATCGTTCGGGTGGTGCTGGCAGTAGGCTGGCGATGGCTTGCCGGCTTCGGGCTGCGGCTTGGCCTGGCGGCTCTGTGGTGCCGGCTGGGCGGCCTGCGCGTGCTCGA
>JBDHSS010000358.1:0-3450 GCA_039808205.1 Paracoccaceae bacterium
CGACGTTCATCGGATCGCCGGCGCGCTCGTGACGCCGGGCAAGGCCAGGCCCTGGCGGGGCATGGCGGTCGCCGCGGCGCTTTGCCTCGCGATCGGGCTCGCCGGCGGGTGGATCGGGCGCGGCTACCGGGTGGCCGCGGCCGCCGGGCAGGCGACGCTCGTCGACGAAGCTGTGGCGGCGCACGGGCTCTATTCCCGCGAGGTGCTGCATCCGGTGGAGGTGCGCGCCGACCAGCACGACCATCTCGCCGCCTGGCTTTCGAAACGGCTCGACCGTCCCCTGGTTTTGCCCGATCTGCGGCCGCTCGGCTTTGATCTCGTCGGCGGGCGGCTGCTCCCCGTGCAGGGCCGGCCCGCTGCGCAGCTCATGTACGAGGACACGGCCGGTCAGCGGGTGACTTTCCTCATCGTCGCCGCGAGCGGGGGGCAGGAGACGGCGCTACAATACGGCGAGGAGGGCGGAGTGCGGTCGCTGGTCTGGACCGAGGAGGCGATCCGCTGCGTTCTCGTCGGGGACCTGCCGCGGGATCGGCTGCGCGCCATCGCGACGCTTGCGTACGAGCAGCTCGGCTGAGGTGACCGAAGACGCTCCGGGCGTGAGGCCGGCGCCAGGACGCGTGCCAGGAGTTCGGAGTCCCGCGGAAGCGCTGGGCGGGGTTGGCAAGCGCCGGTGGCCTTGTCATCCTCCCGCCGTCCACGAGTTCTGAGCGGGAGGCTGCCTTGCCCCAACCCCTTGCGGTCGCCGGCGCGCTGGCGCTTGCCGCGGCGTCGTTCCTCGCGTCCCCGGCCGCGGCCTGGACGCTCGACATCCTGCACTTCAACGATTTCCACAGCCGGATCGAGTCGATCAACGCTTTCGAGTCGACCTGCTCGGCCGAGGACGAGACCGCGGGGAAGTGCTTCGGCGGCGCGGCGCGGCTGGTGACCGAGGTGAATGCGCTCCGAGACCAAGTGAAGGCGAAGGGCGGCAACGTCGTGGTGCTGATGGCGGGCGATGCCTTCCAGGGCTCGCTGTTCTTCACCGCCTATTCCGGCGCCGCCGAGGCGGAGATGCTGAACCGCATCGGCCTCGACGCCATGGTCTACGGCAACCACGAGTTCGACCTCGGGCCGGCGCCGCTCGCGAAGTTCGTGGGCGAGGCGAAGTTTCCGGTCATCTCCGGCAACGTCGACGTCTCGGGCGACAAGGATCTGGCGCCGGTGGCGCTCGACCACCTGATCCTTGACGTGGGTGGCGAGAAGGTGGCGATCCTCGGCGCCACCACGCCCGACACGGCGGAGATTTCGTCGCCGGGGCCGACTGTCGGCTTTGGCGATCCGGTGTCCTATCTCACCGAGGCGGTGGCGGCGGTGACCGCGGAGGGCGCGAACAAGGTGATCCTGCTCAGCCACCTCGGCAGCCCGCTCGACCAGAAGGTCGCGGCCGAGGTGCCGGGGCTCGACGCGATCGTCGGCGGCCATTCTCACGACCTCTATTCCAACACCGACCCGACGGCGCCGTATCGGTATCCGGTGATGGTGACCGGGCCGGGCGGTGTGGCGGTGCCGATCGTGCAGGCCGGGGCGTATTCGAAGTATCTCGGGCACGAGACCCTGGTCTTCGACGACGCCGGCAATCTCACCTCGGCGACCGGCGACACGATCCTGCTCGACGCGAGCGTCACGCCCGATGCGGCGACGCTCGCCCGGATCAAGGAACTCGCCGGGCCGATCGAGGCCTTGAAGTCGAAGAAGGTCGCTGAGATCGCGGGCGATATCGACGCGACGCGTGAGGTCTGCCGCTCGGCCGAGTGCCCGATGGGCGACCTCGTCACCGACGCGATGCTCGCGCGGGTGGCGGGGCAGGGGGTGACGATCGCGCTCACCAACGGCGGCGGCCTGCGCGCCTCGATCAAGGCCGGCACCGTCACCATGGGCGACGTGATCGCGGTGCTGCCGTTCCAGAACACGCTCTCTACGTTCAACATCAAGGGCGCGGACATCGTCGCCGCGCTCGAGAACGGCGTCAGCCAGGTCGAGGAAGGGGCGGGCCGCTTCCCGCAGGTCGCGGGGCTGCGCTTCAGCTGGGATGCTACCGCCGCGCCCGGACAGGGCCGGGTGCAGTCGGTCGAGGTGCAGGACGGCGACGCGTGGCTGCCACTCGAGCCCGAGAAGGTCTACACCGTCGCCTCGAACAACTTCATGCGCGCCGGCGGCGATGGCTACGTCGCGTTCAGGGACGGCGCGACCAACGCCTACGACTACGGTCCGGGGCTCGAGGACGTGCTCGCCGACTTCCTCGCCGCAAACCCGAACTACGCGCCTGAGACCGGGCGGATCACCCGGGTGCATTGAGCGGGCGGAAGCCTGCGGCGGCCGGGGTGATGCGTCCCCTCGGCCACTGGCATGCTCCCGCCCGGCCGGTCAGTTGGTCTGCCAGCTCTTGATCAGCTCGTCATAGGAGATCGTCTCGGCCTTCGGGTTCTCGTCGGCGAGCGGGCCGACGGGGGAGCCGGGGGCGTCGAGCCACTCCTGCGGATCCTTCTCCTCGTTGAGCTTCGGCCCGAGATCGCCCTGGACGCCGGCGCGCTCGAGGCGCTCGAGAACCTTCTCCTGCTCGGAGCAGAGCGAGTCGAGCGCCTCCTGCGGGGTCTTCGCCCCCGACATGGCGTCGCCGATGTTCTGCCACCAGAGCTGCGCGAGCTTCGGGTAGTCGGGGATGTTCGTCCCCGTCGGCGACCACTGGACGCGCGCCGGCGAGCGGTAGAACTCGACGAGGCCGCCGAGTTCGGGCGCCCGCTCGGTGAACGACTTGTCGTGGATCGTGGAGTCGCGGATGAAGGTGAGCCCCACGTGGCTCTTCTTCACGTCGACAGTCTTCGAGGTGACGAACTGGGCGTAGAGCCAGGCGGCCTTGGCGCGGTCGTCGGGAGTCGACTTCATCAGCGTCCACGAGCCCACGTCCTGGTAGCCGATCTTCGTCCCCTCGCTCCAGTAGGCGCCATGCGGCGAGGGCGCCATCCGCCACTTCGGGGTGCCGTCGGCGTTCATCACCGCGATGCCGGGCTTCACCATGTCCGCGGTGAAGGCGGTGTACCAGAACATCTGCTGGGCGATGTCGCCGCGCGCCGGCACGGGGCCCGCCTCGGAGAAGGTCATGCCCTGCGCCTCTGGGGGCGTGTACTTCTGCAGCCACTCGATCGCCTTCGTCACGGCATAGACGGCGGCCGCGTCGTTGGTCGCGCCGCCGCGGGCCACGCACGAGCCGACGGGGCGCGAGTTCTCGTCGACGCGAACGCCCCACTCGTCGACCGGCAGGCCGTTCGGCTCGCCCTTGTCGCCCATGCCGGCCATCGACATCCAGGCGTCGGTGTAGCGCCAGCCGAGCGAGGGATCCTTCTTGCCGTAGTCCATGTTGCCCCAGGCCTTCTTGGGGCCGCCCTCGATGTAGGACATGTCGCGGCCGGTGAA
>JBDHSS010000359.1:0-3441 GCA_039808205.1 Paracoccaceae bacterium
TAGGCGCTGGCGTCTGTGCGCGCCGCCTCGATCGTCCGGGCCTGGGCGTCGGCGACGCTGGTCAGCCGCAGCGCCGCCAGTCGGCCGTCGTGATCGAGCCGGACGACGTCGCCCGGATCGAGCGCGAGACGCGACGGCGGCAGCCGGAACGACGCGGTCTCGCGGCCGACCCACTCCTCGAGCAGCGCGCGGCGGCAGCGCCGCTCGGCGTCGCCGGCCGGCGTGGCGATGGCAAAGGTCTCCGCCGTCACGCGCAGCGCCGCGCCGGTGGCCCGGCGCGCCTCGACGCTCACCGCGTCGTACTCCTCGTCGGAGCGCACCAGCTGCCACTTCAGCGCCTGCGGCAGCTCGGTCTCCTGGGCGCGGACCAGCTCGATGATCTCGGCATCGGTGTCGGAGCCCGCGACGAGGTCGTCCAGACCGAAGGCCGCCACCGGCCGGCGGTCGCGCGGCTGAAAACGGAGGACGCCCTCGCTCTCGACCGCGTCGAAGCCGAAGTGCCGCGCCAGCGGAGCGATCGAGGCGCGCGGGCTCTCGATGGCGGTGACGAGATAGCCGTGGACGATGTCCGCGAGCGCCGAGACGTCGATCTGATCATCCGGCAGCCCAGCCCGGAGGCAGAGCTCGCGCACCAGGCTGCCGAGCGAGACCGAGCCGAGGCGGCCGTTAAGCCAGTGGCCGAGCCGCCAATTGTCGGCGTCGGTCCAGACGTCGCTCCGAGCCGGGAAAGCCGGGTACGGCCGCGCGTCCCAGGTCCAGGCCGCCGTCTCGGCGGTGGCGATCATCCGGCCGGAGTAGACGCTGGAGGTCGGGTTGTTCGCCGGCTCGGCCCAGTAGCCGAGCGCCGCTTCGAGGAAGCGGCGCTGCACCGCGTCGTCGCGCCAGCCACGGGAGAAGTACGGCAGGAAGCTCTCGGCCGACTTCGGGTCGTAGAAGACGTTCGGCTGGTTCGGCCCGCGATCGACTGCCGGACAGCCGATTTCGGTGAAGCGGATGGGCTTGCTCTCGGGGACCCACGGCGTCGTCGCACCGGCCTCGACGCCGCCCGGTCGGTTGCGGTGCGGGTTCGACCACCAGGAGCGCAGGTCTTTGTAGCGGAACATCCACGGCCGCCCGTGCGCGCCGTCGGTGATCGGGGTGCGGACCTGCGCCTCGCGGTCGGCGGCGCTGGCGTAGAACCAGTCGAAGCCCTCGCCGCCCTCGACGTTGCTGCGCAGATAGTCGAGGTCGGTGATTGCGTCCGCGCTCTCGGCGTCGAGATGGTCGAGCCCGTCGCGCCAATCCGACAGCGGCATGTAGTTGTCGATGCCGACGAAGTCGATTTCGTCGTCGGCCCAGAGCGGGTCGAGGTGGAAGAAGACGTCGCCTGATCCGTCCTGCGGGTGGTGCCCGAAGTACTCCGACCAGTCGGCGGCATAGCTGAGCTTCGTCCCGGACCCGAACACCGCTTGCACGTCGGTGGCGAGGTCGACGAGTTGCGCCACGGCCGGGTAAATGGACGAGCTCGAGCGCACCTGCGTGATCCCGCGCAGCTCCGAGCCGATCAGGAAGGCATCGACCCCGCCGGCCGTGGCGCAGAGGTGCGCATAGTGCAGGATCATCCTCCGCAGGCCCCAGTCGTCGGGATCGCCGTCCCATTCGACCTGCTCGCCATCGACGTCGAAGTCGGACGGCTGGGCGTCGCCAAAGAACGCCGAGACCTGCGTCGCGGCACCCGCGCTCTTGTCCGGACTGCCGACGTACCCGGCGGCCGGCGAGCAGGTGATCCGGCCGCGCCAGGGATAGACCGGCTGGCCGGTGCCGCTGGCGTGATCGCTGTAGGGGTCGGGCAGCTCGTTGTCCGCCGGGACATCCATCAGGATGAACGGGTAGAAGGTGACGCGGTAGCCGCGGGCCTTCAGCTCCCGGATCGCCTGCACCACGGCGCTGTCGGACGGCGTGCCGCCGTAGGCGGGGCGCCCCTGGTCGTCGCGGCTGACGAGATGCGCCGAGGCGCGGGCGACCCCATCGACGGACCAGTCCTCCGGCGTCGTCGACTTGGCGCTGACCTCGACGCCCGGGCGGATGCGGCAGTGCCCGGCGCGCAGGTCGTCGCCGAACCAGGCGACGACGAGGGAGACCGACTCGACCTTCGGCGCGCAGGCCTCCAGCCCGTCGAGCGCGACTGCGAGATCGGCCGCGTCGGGCTCGGCGTTGACGTTCTCGGCGGAAGTCTCGCCGTCGCCGTCCTCGCGCCGGACGATCTCTGTGGCATAGGCGAACTCGCCCGAGGCCGGGATCAGCGTCACCGCGCGGACCAGGCTCTCGGCGGACTCGCCGTCGAGGATTGGCCGGAACACCTCGAAGGAGAGTTGCGGCAGCCGGTTGCCGAAGCGCTCAAGCGGCAGCTCCTCGAAGACGACATACGCGGTGCCGCGATAGGCCGGCGTGTTCGCCGCGCCCATCGTCGCGGCGATGAACGGATCGGGCTCCTGGTTCTCGCCGCCCTTGTGCAGCCGCAGGGTGACGCCGTCGCGGCTCATGATCTTGCCGTCGGCCCAGATGCGGCCGATGCCGGTGATCGGGCCCTCGCAGAGCGTCACCGCGAAGCTCGCGAAGTAGAAGTACTCGGTGACTTCCGTCCCGCCGCCTCCGCCGCCGCCCTTGCCGCCACCGCCCTGGTGGGTCGTGCGGGTCTCCTCGCGGAAGTCGGTGGCCCAGATGATGTTGCCCCCCGTTCGCATCGCGCCGAAGACGCGCGGGATCACCGCGCCCTCGGTCGAGGCGGTGATCTGCAGGGTGTCGAGCCGCTGGCCGGCGATCCTCTGCGTTGGCGCCATCGCGGTCACGAGCCAGCTGTCGATGGCGGCGCCGGCGATCGAGCCGACCGCGCCGCCGATCGCGGCGGCGGAGACGCCGAGGATCGAGCCGCCGACGGTCCCGCCGATCGCGGTGCCGGCGGCGGTGAGAATGATCGAGGCCATGGGCTTGCTCGGCTATGCTTGCTGCGGATGGGTGACGACGGAGGCGGGCATGCGGCGACGAACGGTTCTCGGGCTCGGGTTGCTCGCGGTTGCCGCCCTCTCCGGCGGCGTGACCCGGCGTGCCTACGCCCGCGACATCGCCGCGGCCCGGGCACGGACCCGCGGCCGCAGCGAGGTCTTCGAAAGCCGCTTTGGGACAATGGAGTATGCGGTCGCCGGGTCCGGGCCGCCGGTGCTGATGATCCACGGCACCGGCGGAGGCTTCGACCAGGGGCTCGCCTTCTCGGAGCCGCTCGTCGTCGCGGGATGGCGAGTGATCGCGCCCTCGCGCTTCGGCTATCTGCGCTCCGACTTCCCGTCCGACCCCCTCGTCCGAGAACCAGGCCGACGCCTTCATCGATCTCCTCGACCATCTTGGGATCGACCGGGTGCCGATCATCGGCGGCTCGGCCGGCGCGCTCTCGGCGATGGCCTTCGC
>JBDHSS010000360.1:0-3430 GCA_039808205.1 Paracoccaceae bacterium
CCGAGGCTGCCGGAGATGCCGCCGGTGCGGGCGCGGCTGATGAAGCAGGCGACGCCCTCGACCTTGGGGTCGTCGAACGCCTCCACCGTGATCTTGTGGTTGGCGCCGAGGATCTTGATCGCCGTCGTCACCTCGCCGACCTCCTCGGCAGCGGCGATTCCGGCCGCGCCGAGCACGATCGCGCCCGCCACGGCGAGCATGGAGATTGTCCGTCGCATGGGCTTGCCTCCCGTCCCTCTGCCGCCCTCACATGAGGCCCGCCTCGGCAAAGCGCAATCGGCTCAGCCGTCCTGCAGCGCCGCCAGCCGCGCGCGGGTCTCGGCAACGTCGCGGCCGATCTGCGCCACCAGATCCTCGATGCGGTCATAGCGCACCTCGGGCCGCAGGAAAGCGACGAGCGCGACCGAGACGGTCTCGTCATAGAGATCGCCGTCGAAGTCGAGCAGGTGGACCTCGAGGTTCGGCCGCGTCCGGTCGAAGGTCGGCCGCATCCCGATCGAGGCGGCGCCGGCGTAGCGGCCGCGGTGCGGCCCGGTCAGCACGTCGACGCGGGCGGCATAGACGCCGAAGCGCGGCAGGTGCAGCCCGTCGATCGACAGGTTGATCGTCGGGAAGCCCAGCTGGCGGCCGAGCTTGTCGCCGTGCTCGACGCGGTCCTGGATGCGGTGCCGGTGACCGAGGATGCGCGCCGCGCGCTCCGGCTCGCCGGCGGCGAGCGCGGCGCGGATCGCGCTCGAGGAATAGTCGCCGCCGGCGTCGCAGACGAGCGGCGCCACGGTGACGCCGAAGCCATGCCCTGCGCCGAGCCGCGCGAGGGTCGCCGGGTCGCCCGCCCGGCCATGCCCGAAGCGGAAGTCCGCGCCGACCGCCACGTGGCGCACCCCGAGCCCGCGGTCGAGCACCTCGGCGACGAATTCCTCCGGCGTCAGCGCCGCGAGGCTCGCATTGAACGGCAGCTCGTAGAGCACCTCGACGCCGAGCTTTTCCAGCCGTTGCGCGCGCGCGTCGGCGGTGGTCAGCCGGAACGGCGGCGCCTCGGGCGCGAAGAAGGCGCGCGGATGCGGCTCGAAGGTGACGACGCCGAACGGCGCGCCGAGCTCGCCGGCGGCGGCATGCGCCAGCGCCAGCACCGCCTGGTGGCCGAGGTGCACGCCGTCGAAATTGCCCATCGCGACCGCCGCGCCGCGGTCGGCGGCGGCGAGCCCGCGATGGTCGTTGATCCGCTTCATGGGCCCCCTGGCGGGCCCGCGGCCCCGCTCAGTCGAACTTCCGGCTCGGCGCCAGCACCAGGGCCTCGCCATCGAGGACCACGGTATCGCCCACGCGGCAGGTGCAATCAAGGGTGACCCGCCGGCGCGAATGGTCGATCTCGCGCACCACGACCTCGGCCTCGACCCGGTCGCCGGGCCGCACCGGCGCGCGGAAGCGCAGCGACTGCTTGAGGTAGACGGTGCCGTGGCCGGGCAGCTGCTCGCCGATCACCGCCGAGATCAGCCCCGCGGTCAGCATGCCGTGCGCGATGCGGCCGGCAAAGATGGTATCGCGGGCATAGTCGTCGTCGAGGTGCACCGGATTGTGGTCGGTGGAGAGCTCGGCGAAGAGCGCGATCTCGCGGTCGCCGATCACCTTGGCCACCGTGCGGCGCATGCCGATCTCGATGTCCTCGATGCAGATCGTGCCGACCGGCAGGTTGTGCTCGCGGGTATCCAGCATCGCGCCCTCGCATGGGTATTGCGGCGCAACATAGCAGCTTCCGCCGCCGCCCGCAACACCGTTGCGCAAGAATGCGAACATTTCTCCAGATTGCGCGAAACGATCTTGCTCGCCGGTTGACGGCCCGTGCCTCAGCTGAGGAACCCCATGGCATAGCGCGGCTCCAGCCGCTCGAGGCTCAGCCACGCGGCGAGCCGGGCCGGATCGGGGCCGGTATCGACCGCGGTCCCGGTCTCGGCGGCGGCGAGCCCGCCGGCGACGAAGACCGCGTCGAGCCCCTCGCCCATGGCGCCGAGGATGTCGGTGGCGATGCCGTCGCCGATGCAGAGGATGTCCTCGTCGCGCGGCGCCGCCCCGGTCGCCGCCGCCACCTTGCGGCGGGCGAGGCCGTAGATCGGCGGGTGCGGCTTGCCGAAGTAGTAGCTGCGCCCGCCGGCTTGCGTGTAGGCCGCCGCGATCGCGCCGGCGCAGTAGATCCGCCGGTCGCCGACGTCGACGACGATGTCGGGATTGGCGCAGAGCAGCTTCAGCCCCTTGGTCTTGCCGTAGAGGATCGTCGGGCGGTAGTCGTCGGGCGTCTCGCTTCGGTCATCGAAGAGGCCGGTGCAGACGATGCCCTCGGCTTCCTCGAGCGGCACCCGCTCGACGTCGAGCGGCCGGCCCGCGGCGTCGCGGAAGAAGGCAAGGTCGCGCTCCGGCCCGATGTGGTAGACGCGCCGGCCGAACTGCCCGGCCTGCATCGCCTCCTGCGCCGCGTCGCCGGAGGACACGACGAGATCCCAGGCGTCGCGCGGCGCACCGAGCCCGTCGAGCTGGCGCGCCACGTCGCCCGCGGGCCGCGGCGAGTTGGTGAGGAGAACGACGTATCCGCCGCGGCCGCGGAACCCCTGCAACGCGGCCACCGCCGCCGGAAACGCCCGCACCCCGTCGTGCAGGCAGCCCCAGAGGTCGCAGAAGAGCACGCGGTAGCCTGACGCCACCGCGTCGAGCGATCGGATGATCTCGGTCATGGCGTCAGTCTCCCCCGCGCGGTTCCGCCTCGCGGCCGTAGCCTATTCCGCGCGCGAAGGCAAAGCGGCGGGGTTGCGGCGCGCGCTTCGCCGGCGCAGGCTCCCGCCCGATGTCCGACCCGCCGCGCGCCCTCGAGACCGCCCTCTACGCCGACGACCTCGACGCGGCGGAAGCGTTCTACGGCGGCATCCTCGGCCTCGAGCGGGTGGCGCGCGCCGGCGGGCGCCACGTCTTCTTCCGCCTCGACCGCGGCATGCTGCTCGTCTTCGACCCGCGCGAGACCGAGCGGCCGCCGGCGCCGGGCGCGCTGCCGGTACCCGTCCACGGCGCACGCGGGCCGGGCCACGTCGCCTTCGCCGCCGATGCCGCCGCGCTCGAGGGCTGGCGCGCCCGGCTCGAGGCCGCCGGCGTCACCATCGAGGCCGACTTCGCCTGGCCGAACGGCGCACGCTCGATCTACGTGCGCGACCCTGCCGGGAACTCCGTCGAGTTCGCCGAGCCGCGCCTCTGGGGGCTCGACGGCTGATAAAAGGAGCCCCTTCCGGATTTCATATGGGCAGAAACCCTATCGAGCAGGCGCAGGGGCCCCGCCAACAGGCGGGGAGAACCCCTTTCTCACGGGCGAAGCCCGTTCCGCCGGAGGGAGGCCGCAAAGGCGGCCGACCGCCAAGCGCCGGCCGAGCGGGAGCCCCGGGGGGCTCCCCGA
>JBDHSS010000361.1:0-3427 GCA_039808205.1 Paracoccaceae bacterium
TGGCGCGTGACAAATCCGTCCGCGTCCGCCCCTCCGGGGGGCGGATGCGACAAGCGCATCCGCCGGGGCGGACGCGGCCGGATGGCGCCGTCGGCGACACGTCACCCCCCTTGCCCTCGGCGCATCCAGCGCTCCAGGCAACGGCCCGGCGAGCGCATGCGTTCGCTTGTCGGGCCGGGACTCGCGCCGCCAGAAGCGCCTCTTCGGTCGCTGGCACCTGGTCCCGACCCGCCACGGCCACGGGCGCCGCCTGATGCGCGCGTCCACGCTCCTCCTCGCCTTCTGCATTGCGGGCTTCGTCTTTCTCTATGCGCCGATCGTCTCGCTGATCGTGTTCAGCTTCAACGAGAACAAGCTCGCCACCGTCTGGAGCGGCTTCTCGGTCCAGTGGTACGCGAGCCTCGTCCACAACACCCAGATCCTCGGCGCCGCCTGGATCAGCCTCAAGGTCGCCGTCGTCACCGCGACGCTCGCGACCATCCTCGGCACGCTCGCCGCCTACGTGCTGGTCCGCTTCGGCCGGTTCCGCGCCCGCGCGCTCCTGACCGGCATGTCGGCGGCGCCGCTCGTCATGCCCGACGTCATCACTGGCCTGTCGCTGCTGCTTCTCTTCGTCGCCATGGAGCAGGCGATCGGCTGGCCCGCCGGCCGCGGCATGACGACGATCATCATCGCCCACGTCACCTTCTGCATGGCCTATGTCACCGTGGTGGTGCAAAGCCGGCTCTCCGACATGGACGAGAGCCTCGAGGAGGCGGCGATGGACCTCGGCGCCCGGCCGGTCCGGGTGTTCTTCGACGTGACGATCCCGGTGATCGCGCCGGCGCTCGTCGCCGGCTGGCTTCTCGCCTTCACGCTCTCGCTCGACGACCTCGTGGTCGCGAGCTTCGTCACCGGGCCCGGCGCCTCGACGCTGCCGATGGTGATCTTCTCCAAGGTGCGGCTCGGCGTCAGCCCCGACATCAACGCGCTGGCGACGATCATCATCGCCGTCGTCGCGCTCGGGGTCTTCGTCGCCTCGATCCTGATGCGCAGGAGACCGGGCAATGGCTGACGCCGGCGACAGCGCCTTCCGCGCCGCGGGCAACCGCGAGCACCGGGCCGAGATGACCTACGGCGGCGCGCTCTCGTTCCTGCGCCGCCGCTACAGCCGCGATCTCACCGGCGTCGACGTCGCGGTGATCGGCTTTCCCTACGACGCCTCCGTCACCTACCGCCCCGGCTGCCGGCTCGGGCCGCGCGCGATCCGCGCCGCATCGGTGCAGCTCGCCGAGCTCAAGGCGTTCCCCTGGGGCTTCGACCTTCTCGAGTCGCTCTCGGTCGTCGACCGCGGCGACGCCTTCCTCGACCCGCACCACCCCGCGACGGTCGCGCCGGCGATCGAGGCCACCGCCGCCGAGGTGATCGGCGCGGGCGCGCGGCTCCTCGCGCTCGGCGGCGACCACTTCATCGCCTGGCCGCTGCTGCGCGCGCACGCCGCGAAGTATGGCCCGCTTGCGCTGGTGCAGGTCGACGCGCACGGCGACCTCTGGCCCGACGATCCCGGCCGCATCGACCACGGCACGATGATGGGCCGGGCGATCCGCGAGGGCATCGTCGACCCGGGCCGCTCGACCCAGCTCGGCATCCGCACCTTCCACGACTCCGACGAGGGCCTGCAGATCCTCACCGCCCCCTGGATCCACCGCAACGGCATCGCCGCCGCGATCGAGGCGGTGCGCGCCCGCGCCGGCGACGCGCCGGTCTATCTCTCCTTCGACATCGACGGCCTCGACCCGGCGTTCGCGCCGGGCACCGGCACGCCGGTTCCGGGCGGGCTCGCGTCGTGGCAGGCGCTCGAGCTCGTGCGCGGCCTCGCCGGGCTCCGCCTCGTCGGCATGGACATCGTCGAGGTGTCGCCGCCCTTCGACCATGCCGAGATCACCGCGCTCGCCGCGGCGCACCTCGCCCACGACTGGCTCTGCGTGCTCGCGGCCGACGCGGGCGCCGTGCCGCACCCCGTCGGCCGCCTCTAGGAGCTCTTCCCGTGGACAGGATCGCCGCCACCCCGCTGTCGCCCGCCGAGTTCATCGACCGGCTGCCCGATACCTTCCGCGAGTGGCTCGCCGGCCGCCGCATCGAGGAGGTCGAGTGCGTGATCGCCGACGTCGCCGGCATCTCGCGCGGCAAGGCGATGCCCTTCGCCAAGTTCATGCGCGAGGACCGCATGTTCCTGCCGACGTCGGTGTTCCACCAGACCATCGCCGGCGACTACGTCGACATGGACATCGCCAACCAGTGGACCGAGTCCGACATGGTGCTGAAGCCCGACTACGAGGCCGCGACCGCGAGCCCGTGGGCGGACGACGTGACGCTGCAGGTGATCCACAACGTCGAGGATCTCTCGGGCCGGCCGATCGAGATGGCGCCGAGGAACGTGCTGAAGCGCGTCGTGCGGCTCTACGAGGATGCGGGCTGGCAGCCGGTGGTTGCGCCGGAGATGGAGTTCTACCTCATCAAGCCGAACCTCAACCCGAACGAGCCGATCGAGCCGCCGCTCGGCCGCACCGGGCGGCAGATGGTCAGCCGGCAGGCCTACTCGATGTCGGCAGTCGACGAGTACGGCAAGGTGATCGACGACATCTACGATTTCGCCGAGGCCCAAGGGTTCGAGATCGACACGATCATTCAGGAGGGTGGCGCGGGACAGGTCGAGATCAACCTTCTGCACGGCGACCCGGTGAAGCTCGCGGACCAGGTCTTCTTCTTCAAGCGGACGATCCGCGAGGCGGCGCTCCGCAACAACTGCTTCGCGACCTTCATGGCCAAGCCGATGCAGGACGAGCCGGGCTCGGCGATGCACATCCACCAGTCGATCGTCGACGCGCGGACCGGGCGCAACATCTTCTCCGACGAGAAGGGCGCGCCCACCAAGGCGTTCTACTCCTTCCTCGCCGGGCAGCAGCAGCATATCCCGACGGTCGTCTGCATGCTCGCGCCCTACGTCAACAGCTATCGCCGCTTCGTGCCGGGCGGGTCGGCGCCGATCAATCTCGAGTGGGGGCCGGACAACCGCACCACGGGCCTGCGCGTCCCGATCAGCGAGCCGCACGCGCGACGCATCGAGAACCGCGTCGTCGGGATGGACTGCAACCCCTACCTCGCGCTCGCCGCCTCGCTCGCCTGCGGCTATCTCGGGCTCAAGGCGAAGCTCGAGCCGCGCGAGGCGGTGGCGGGCGAGGCCTATCACCGCCCGCGGGCGCTGCCGCGCGACCTCCTCGCCGCACTCGACCGCTTCGAGGAATGCCCGGAGATCACCGAGGTGCTCGGCGTCGAGTTCTGCAACCTCTACAAGGCGATCAAGCGCGACGAGGTGGAGACGTTCCTGCGGGTGATCTCGCCGTGGGAGCGCGACCACCTGCTGCTGAACGTGTAGGAGGCGAGGCCC
>JBDHSS010000362.1:0-3410 GCA_039808205.1 Paracoccaceae bacterium
CAGGGCGATGGCGCCTGCCACCTCAACGACGTGCTCTCGCACCAGGGCTTCCGCCGCTCGCAGAACGTGCTCTACCGGCCGTCGTGCGCCGGCTGCTCGGCGTGCCTCTCGGCGCGCATCGTCGTCGGCGACTTCGAGCCGACCCGCGGCCAGCGGCGGGTGCTGCGCCGCAACGCGAGCCTGGAGCGGGTGGCGCGCAGCCCCTGGGCGACCGAGGCGCAATACGCGCTCTTCCGCCGCTATCTCGACGCGCGCCACGCAACCGGCGGCATGGCCGACATGGACATGAACGAGTTCGCGGCGATGATCGAGGAGAGCCCGGTGCGGAGCCGGGTGATCGAATACTACCGCCCGCGCAGCGGCCACCCGCGCCGGCAGCTCGCGGCGGTCTGCCTGACCGACATCCTGTCGGACGGCGTCTCCATGGTCTACTCGTTCTTCGACCCGGACCTGCAGCGCGACAGCCTCGGCACCTACATCATCCTCGACCACATCACGCTCGCGGCCGAGAGCAAGCTGCCCTACGTCTATCTCGGCTACTGGGTGCCGGGCAGCGCCAAGATGGACTACAAGTCGCGCTTCCAGCCGCTCGAGATCTTCGCCGAAAGCCGCTGGCAGCTGGCCGACGCCACCGACACCAGCGCGCTCGCCCGTCGCCGCGGCGACCGCCCGGCGATCAGCGAGCAGGTCGCCGCGATCGAGCTGCCGTCGACGAAGTAGCGGCTCCGCACCCTGAGATTTGACACCCCGACCGACGCGAGGCTGTGCCTCGCGAGTCCCGGCCCGACGAGCGAAGGCATGCGTTCGCCGGGCCGTCGGATGGAGCGCGGGACGCGCGGAGGCGAAGGGGTGTGACGCATTCCCGACAGTGCCAATCCGTCCGCGTCCGCCCTGGCGGACGCGTCGTGACGCATCCGCCCCCACAGGGCGGATGCGGACGGATTTGTCACGGGCCAAATCCGTCGAGGAGCGGCACCGTCGTGCCGCAACCCTGCCTTCAGCCCTTCGTGCGGTTCCGGATCTGGAAGGTGTCGAACGCGTATTCCGCCACCTGGAACCACAGGTAGCCCTCGCCGCGGAACGCCTTCTGGCTTTCGTAGATTGTCTTGAAGTCGGCGTTCGAGGCCGAGAGGTCGGCATAGACCTCGTTCGCCGCGGCATAGGCCGCTTCGATGACGTCCTGCGGGAAGGCCTTGAGCTTGGCGCCGCCGGCGATCAGCGAGCGCAGCGCCTCCGGGTTGCGGTAGTCGTACTTCGCCAGCATGTCGATGTTGGCGTTCGCCGCGGCGTTGACCAGCACCGCCTGGTTCTCCGGCGACAGGGCCTTCCACTTGTCGAGGTTGATGAAGAAGTGGACGGTCGGGCCGCCTTCCCAGAACCCCGGATAGTAGTAGTAGGGCGCGACCTTGTTGAAGCCGAGTCGCTGGTCGTCGTAGGGCCCGACCCACTCCGCCGCGTCGATGGTGCCGCGCTCGAGCGCGGGGTAGATGTCGCCGCCCGGGATCTGCTGCGGCACGACGCCGAGCTTCTCCATCACCTTGCCGGCGATCCCGGCGATGCGCATCTTGACGCCCTTGAGGTCGTCGAGGCCGTGGATCTCCTTGCGCCACCAGCCGCCCATCTGGGTGCCGGTGTTGCCGCCCGGCAGGCCGTAGAGCCCCTGCTTGGCATAGAAGGCGTTCAGCAGGTCGGTGCCGCCGCCGTCGATCAGCCAGGCGTTCATCAGCCGCGCGTTGAGCATGAACGGCACCGCAGTGCCGAGCGCAAAGGTCGGATCCTTGCCCCAGTAGTAGTACGAGCAGGTGTGCGCCATCTCGACGGTGTTGGTGCCGACCGCCTCGGCCGCCTGCGCGGTCGGGACGATCTCGCCGGCGGGGAACACCTGGATCTCGAAGTTGCCGTTGGTCATCGCCTTCACCTGGTCGGCGAAGAGCTCCGCGGCGCCGAAGATGGTGTCGAGCGAGCGCGGGAAGCCCGAGGTCAGGCGCCATTGCACCTTCTCGGCACCTTGCGCGATCGCCGGGGTCGCCAGCGCCGCGACCGCGCCGCCGCTGGCGGCTGCCTTCAGGAAGTTGCGTCGTTTCATCCGGATGGTCCTCCTTGTCGGAACGCCGCCGTGGCGGCTAATTGCTCGGGCCGAGGTCGAGCGGCGGCGCCTCGAAGTCGGGCGCGCCGACGCCGCCGCCGGTGTCGGGCAGACCGAGACCCTCGATCTCCTGCTCTACCGCCGAGTCGTCGAGCTTCTGGGCGTTGCCGATCCAGTAGGTCACCGTCTGCGGCCAGAAGATCATGATCGCGACGAGCACGAGCTGCAGCCCGATCCACGGGAACGAGCCCATGTAGATGTCGCGGGTCCGCACCTCCTTCGGCGCGATGGCGCGCAGGTAGAACAGCGCGAAGCCGAACGGCGGGTGCATGAACGACGTCTGCATGTTCACGCAGAGCAGCAGGCCGAACCAGATCGGGTCGACGCCGAGCGATCGCATCGTCGGCACCAGCATCGGCACGACGATGAAGACGATCTCGAAGAAGTCGAGGAAGAACGCCAGGAAGAAGATGAAGACGTTGACGAAGATCAGGAACCCGACCTGCCCGCCGGGCAGGTGCGACAAGAGGTGCTCGATCCACCGCCCGCCGTTCACGCCCTGGAATACCAGGCTGAACACCGTGGCGCCGATCAGGATGAAGACCACCATCGCGGTGATGCGCATGGTCGAGGTCATCGCCGCCCACATGCGCGCGTTGGAGTAGCGCCCGTGCAGCACCGCGAGCACGATCGCGCCGACCGCGCCCATGGCGCCGGCCTCGGTCGGCGTCGCGAGGCCGAGGAAGATGGTGCCGAGGACGAGGAAGATCAGCACCAAGGACGGCACCATGCCCCACAGCACCTTGGCGATGAGCGGCCAGCCGCGGAGCGTGCGCGCCTCGGCCGGGATCGGCGGCATCCGGTGCGGCTGCAAGATCGAGACGGCGAGGATGAAGAGCGTGAACAGCACGAGCTGCAGCGCCGAGGGGCCGATGGCGCCGAGATACATGTCGCCGACCGAGACGCCGATCTGGTCGGCGAGCACGATGAGCACCAGTGACGGCGGGATCACCTGGGTGATGGTGCCCGCGGCGGCGATCACCCCGGTGCCGAGGCGCATGTCGTAGCCGTAGCGCATCATCACCGGCAACGAGATCATCCCCATAGCGATGACCGAGGCGGCGACCGTGCCGGTGATCGCGCCGAGGATGGCGCCGACGAAGATCACCGCGTAGGCGAGCCCGCCCGGTACCGGGCCGAAGAGCTGGCCCATGCCGTCGAGCAGATCCTCGGCCAGCCCCGAGCGCTCGAGGATCGCGCCCATGAAGGTGAAGAACGGGATGGCGAGGAGCAGGTCGTTCGACATGATGCCGAACGTCCGGTA
>JBDHSS010000363.1:0-3396 GCA_039808205.1 Paracoccaceae bacterium
GCCGAGGTCGCCAAGAAGGCCCGCCGCCTCGCGCTGATGCAGCTGACCGAGCGCACCTGCAAGTGGCCGGTCGGCGATCCCGCCACCGACGACTTCTGGTTCTGCGGCCTGCCGACCGTGGCCGGCAAGCCCTACTGCGAGACCCACGTCGCCGTCGCCTTCCAGCCGATGTCCGCCCGCCGCGACCGCCGCTCCGGCAGCCGCTGAGGCCACCCGCCGAACGCGCTGCCCGTCCTCGGGTGCTGTGCGGCGGCGCGCGACGTGGTATCCTGAGGCCCGGGCGCTTCCGGCGCCGGAGCTTCGCGGACGATGCGCCAGCGGATCGAGACGATCGTCGGCACGCCCGAGCCCGTCCTCGATGCGCGCGACGCCGCCCCGTGCCACGACGGCGCCGAAACCCTCCCGAAGACCGCGCGGGTGCACGGCGCCGAGATCGATCTCGCCCGCGGTTCGGTGCGGGCGCCCGACGGCACGGTGACCGAGCTGCGCCGGCAGTCGCTCGGGGTCTTGCGCCTGCTTCTCGCCCGCCGCGGCAGCACCGTCTCGCGCGACGCGCTGCACACTGCCGTCTGGGGCGAGATCGCCGTCACCGACGACAGCCTCGTCCAGTGCGTCCGTGACATCCGCCGCGCCTTCGGACCGGCACGCGACGCCCTCAGGACCATCCAGCGCGAAGGCTATCGCCTGGAGCCGGAGCCCGGACCGGAGCCGATGCCGGACGCTCCGCCGCACCGCTGGCGCCCGCTCGTCGCCGGCATGGCGACGATCCTGCTCGTCGCCGGCGCGCTCGTCTGGTGGCTCGGCGACGCAAGGCCCGCCCCGACGCGCGGCCCGGTGGTCGCGGTGCTGCCCTTCGCCAACGCCAGCGGCGGCGAGCGGTGGGAGCGGCTGGCCGCCGGCATCACCGACGAGATCATCGCCGACCTCGGCAGCAACGACTGGATCGCGGTCTTCGCCAAGGCGGCCTCGGCGCGACAGGCCAGCGCGACCCCGCAGGAGATCCACGCCGCACTTGGCGCCGACTACGTCGTCACCGGCTCGGTGCAGGCCGAGGCCGACCGGGTGCGCATCGCCGCTGCCCTCGCCGACGCGACCAGCGGCCGCCAGGTCTGGGCCGAGCGCTGGCAGGGTGCGCCCGACGACCTCCTCGCGCTGCAGGTCTCCGCCGCCGAGGCACTGACGGCCGAGCTCGCCGGCTCCTACACCGGCGCCCTCGCCCGGGCCGGCCGCGCCCGCGCCCACGCGCGCACCACGAGCCTCGACGCCTACGAGCTCTATCTCATCGGCACCGAGCACAAGCACCGCTTCACCGAGCCCGACCTCACCCTCGCCAAGGACTACTACGCGCGGGCGGTGGCGATCGACCCGGGCTTCGCCAGGGCCTGGGTCGGCCTCTCGATCACCCAGTTCTTCCTGGTCTCGTTCTCGACCGATCCGGCGCGGAGCGCCGCCCTCCTCGCCGAAGGCCGCGGCTATGTCGAGCGCGCCATCGCCGCCGATCCCGACGACCCCACCGTGCTGATCGAGGCAAGCCGGATCGACGCCCTCGACGGCAACCTCGATGCTGCCGCGCTGAAGCTGCGCCGGGCGGTCGAGCGCGCGCCGAACGATGCCGACGTCCTCGCCGTCGCCGCCTGGTCGGGGCCCGAGCGCGCGCCGATCGCCCGCGAGGCGCTCGGCTGGGCCGACCGGGCACTGGCGCTCAACCCGGAGCGGCCGGACTGGTACCTGGGCGCCAAGGGGCAGGCCGCCTTCGCCGCCGGCGACGATGCCGGCGCGCTGGCAGCGCTGCGCCAGGGACCGGCGTCCTATGTCGACGGCTGGGTGATGATGGCGGCGGCAGCGGCCAACCTCGGCGACACCGCCACATCGCAGGCGGCCGCGGCGGAGCTGCGCCGGCAGGTGCCCGGCTTCGACCTCGACGTCTATCTCGCGACCTGGCCGTGGGAGCCCGGGTTCGCGCAGCGGATCCGCGACGGCGCGCGACGCGCCGGGCTTGACCGGGCGGCGCCATAAGGCAGAAATACACCCCCCGAGCGAAGAGGGGCCTCTTGGCCCCGCGAGTCCCGGCCCGACAGGCAAACGCATGCGTTTGCCGGGCCGGTGCCTGGAACGCAGGATCGTGTCGCCGACAGTGCCAATCCGTCCGAGAGCGGCACCGTTCCGACGGCAATGGACCGCCGTGTAAACGCGCCCCTCAGCCCCCCGCCACGCGGGTGCCCGGGCGATAGAACATGTGATGGCCGATCGTCGTCGTGCGCACGAAGCGGTGCGACCAGTCGGGCCGGATCGAGCGCACGTGGAAGTAGGTGGCGCCGTCGCTCACCGTTCGCGGCCGCCCGGCCAGCATCAGGCTGGCGAGCTTCTCGCTGCGCTCGCGCGCGACCGCGCTCTTCATCACGTCCGGGTGCCCGTCGCAGACGTAGGAGAACTGGCAGCCGCGGCCGCTGCCCGCGCCCTGGTGGGTGACGCCGCAGACCGTCTTCGGAAAGTTGCGGTCGTCGACCCGGTTCAGCACCACCTCGGCGACGGCGATCTGGCCGGCGATCGGCTCGCCGCGCGACTCGAAGTAGATCGCCTGCGCCAGGCACTGGAACTCCGCGCCGCCCTTGGCCGGCGGCATGGCGTCGAGCGCGGCGAAGTCGAGCTTGCTCGTGGCCGTCGCGGCGGCGGCCGGCCGGGCCGGCGCCCGCCGCGTCTCGGTCGTCAGCGCCTCGATGGCGCCGGGATCAACCTCGCGGGTCGCGACCTCGACGTCGGCGCCGCGGGCGCTGCCGGCGACCAGGCCGACGCGCTCGGCTGCGGCATCGAGGGAAAGCTGCTCGCGGGCGATGGCGCGCGCCGCCTCGTCGCCGAACGGTCCTGCCGCCGCCGGCAGCGCGAGTCCGGGGAGCGTCAGGCACGCAACTGCCAGTGCCGCCGGGACCACCCGGCGGGGGAAAAAGCGAATCATCGTGTTGTCCACTCTCGGCGCCGCGCATCGGTTGGCGCGGCAGATCGGTGTCGAATTCTTGCGGTTTCAACGCCCGATGTGCCCGCTCGACCGCCGGAGAGTCCAGCAGGATCAAGACGTAAGCGGATTCTCGCCAATCGCGCGGCAAGGAATGCCGTCAGCTTCTGGCTGAAACGATCACCGATTCAGAGGTTTTTAAGACTTTCGTGAACCGCCTCGCGCGCGGCTTCCATCAGGCAGCCGAGGCCCGCGAACGGGTTCCGCACCGAGGCGATCCGCGGCGCCAGTGCCGCCGCCCCCACCCGTCCGAACGATTCGACGAGTCGCGCCGCGCTCCACGCCCGCCCCTGCGCCGCCCGCCGGCCAGCGAGCGACCCCATCGCCTCGCGTCGCGCCGCGATCGCCGCGATCGCGGCGTCGACCCCCGCGCCGGTGCGCGCCGA
>JBDHSS010000364.1:0-3389 GCA_039808205.1 Paracoccaceae bacterium
CGGTCATCGGCGCGCAGCTCGACGCGGTGACCGACCTCGTCGTCGCCGCCCGCGCGGCGGCCGACGCGCGCGCCGGACGCGGCGGCGCGCTGCTGCGCAGCCGGCTCGAGGCGGTGCTCGCGACCACTGCGGCGGTCGACGAGGCGCGGCTCGCCCAGGAGCTTGCGCTCATCGCCGTGCGCGCCGACGTGACCGAGGAGCTCGACCGTCTCGAGGCGCACGTGGCGAGCGCGCGCGGCCTTCTCGTCGCCGACGGGCCGGTCGGGCGCAAGCTCGACTTCCTGATGCAGGAGTTCAATCGCGAGGCGAACACGCTCTGCTCGAAGGCGGGCGCGGTCGACCTGACCGCGATCGGACTGGAGCTGAAGGTGGTGGTCGACCGGATGCGCGAGCAGGCGCAGAACGTGGAGTAGGCCACCGTGACCGAGCCGCCGCACCGCCGCGGCCTCCTCATCATCCTGTCCTCGCCCTCGGGTGCCGGCAAGTCGACGCTGTCGCGCCGGCTGCTCGAGTTCGACCCGGAGGTGCGCTTCTCGATCTCCGCCACCACCCGCCCGCCGCGGCCCGGCGAGGTGGAGGGGCGCGACTACCTGTTCCGCAGCCGGCGCGAGTTCGAGGCGCTGGTCGAGACCGGCGAGATGCTCGAGCACGCGCACGTGTTCGGGAATCGCTACGGCACGCCGCGCGCGCCGGTCGAGGCGGCGATCGCATCGGGGCGCGACGTGCTCTTCGACGTCGACTGGCAGGGCGGCCAGCAGATCCGCAACTCGGCGTTGCGTGACGCGGTGGTGTCGATCTTCATCCTGCCGCCGTCGATCGCCGAGCTCGAGGCGCGGCTGACCGCGCGCGGGCAGGATTCGCCCGACGTGGTGGCGGGGCGGATGGAGAAGTCGCGCGACGAGATCAGCCATTGGGCCGAATACGACTACGTGCTGGTCAACGAGAACCTCGCGCAGTGCGAGGCCGAGCTTCGCGCGATCATCGCGGCGGAGCGGCTGCGCCGCGAGCGGCGGCCCGAGCTCGTCGGGCTGGTCCGGCGGCTGAACCAGGAATTCGAGGAGCGCCTGCCATGACCCTGCGCGACGACGTCGGCATCTTTGAGCTCGACGGCATCCGGCCCGAGCTTGCGCCCGAGGCCTGGGTGGCGCCGGGCGCCCGCCTGATCGGCCGGGTCGTGCTCGCGGCGGGGGCGTCGGTCTGGTTCAACGCGGTCCTGCGCGGCGATACCGAGCCGATCACGATCGGCGCCGGCTCGAACCTGCAGGATGGCTGCGTCTGCCACACTGACGCCGGCTTTCCGCTGACCGTGGGCGCGGGCTGCACCATCGGCCACAGCGCCATCCTGCACGGCTGCAGCATCGGTGACGGCAGCCTCGTCGGCATGGGGGCGACGGTCTTGAACGGCGCGCGGATCGGCCCGCGCGCGCTCGTCGGCGCGGGGGCGCTGGTGACTGAGGGCAAGGAGATCCCCGAGGGCACGCTCGCCGTCGGCCGCCCGGCGAAGGTGGTGCGCGCGCTGACCGTGGCCGAGCTCGAAGGCCTCACCGCCTCGGCCGCCGGCTACCAGGCGCGTGCCGCGCGGTTCAGCTCCGGGCTGCGGCGAGCGACGGACTGAGGTCCGCGATCCGCACGTCGGCGCCGCCGTCGCGGAACTCGGCGGTGAGCCGGCCGCCGGTGGCCTCGAGCGCCCGGCGCAGCAGCGCGAACTGCACCGAATCGGGCTTCAGCTCGCCGAGCGCCGCGCCTTGGGTGACATGTGCCCAGAGCGGTGCCGGCGGCGCGGTGCGGCGGCCGTCGGTGGCGAGCGACAGCGCCTTGTCCGCGGTCGCCACGCGCACCTCGCCGCCCATCGGCAGGCTGCGCTCGAGGCAGAGGATGGCAAGGCAAGCGATGCGCGCGAGCGGCCGCGCGATGTCGCCGCCGCCGCGCTCCCAGGCGACGGTGAACCGCCCGTGGAACATCGCGTCGCAGATCTGGGCGATCTCGTCGCGGGGGATGCGAGCGTGCGCCTCGACCGGCCCGAAGGCGACGCGGAAGAAGCGCAGCTTGGCGAGCGCGGTCGCGAGGCTCTCGTTGACGAGCGCGAGCTCCGGCCCGCCCGGCCCCTGCGCCAGCTCCAGCAGCTCCAGCCCGTTGCCGATGGCGCCGATCGGGCTTATCAGGTCGTGGCAGAGGCGGGCGCTGACCAGGGCGCTGAGATCGGGCGCGGTCATCGCCGGTCGCCCTGCCGGGGAGCGCCGATGGACCAGTACCTCGAGCCCGGAATGCTCGTGCGCCACCCGGAGCGGCCGGACTGGGGCCTCGGGCAGGTGCAATCGGTCATCAACGGCCGGATCACCGTCAACTTCGAGCATGCCGGCAAGGTCGTCATCGATGGCTCCCGGGTCGTCCTCGCTCCCGAGTTCGGCTCGCCCGGGGCAGCGGGTTAATCACTCGCACACCAAGGTTAAGGCAAGATGAACTTTGCCGCGGCGGCGGCGAAAATTGCGTCCGCGAGGGCGAGCCGCTAAAGCATCCGCGGGACGGGCCGCCAGGGCCGCCGCGGGGGCCCATGCAGATCGACGTCAGCCGCTACCGAGTGAAGCTCGCCGACACCGACGCGGAGCGCGCGGCGGCGCAGCGGCTGCGCTATCGGGTGTTCGTGGAAGAGATGGGCGCGCGGTCGACGGCCGAGGAGCGCGCGCTCCGGCGGGAATGGGACGACTTCGACCCCTGGGCCGATCACCTGATCCTTGAGAGCCTCGATCCCGCGATCGCCGATCCGCTCGACCGCGTGGTGGGCGTCTACCGGCTGATGCGCTGCGAGGTGGCGGCGGCGGGGCCGGGGTTCTATGGCGCCGGCGAGTACGATCTGGCGCCGATCCTCGCGAGCGGACGGCCGAGCCTGGAGCTCGGGCGCTCGTGCGTGGCGCCCGAGCATCGCGGCGGGGCGGGGGTGCATCTGCTGTGGAACGGTCTCGCGGGCTACGTGCTCGACCGCGGGATCGAGCTGCTCTTCGGGGTGGCGAGCTTTCACGGCACCGACCCCGAGCCGCTGGCGGAGGCGCTGTCCTTCCTCCACCACGCTCACCTGGCGCCGGCGGACCTGCGAGTGCGGGCGCTGCCCGGGCGTTTCGTCGAGATGAACCGGATGCCGGTGGACGCCGTCGATCCGGCGCGGGCGCTCCGTGCGATCCCGCCGCTCATCAAGGCCTACCTGCGGCTCGGCGGCTTCGTCGGCGACGGCGCCTGCGTCGATCGCGACTTCAATACGGTCGACGTCTGCGTGGTGATGGACACAGGGCGGATGACCGAGCGTTATCGCCGGTTCTACGAGCGCGGGCGCGTGCCGGCGGCCTGAGCGGCGCCGGGACGGCACCGCCGCGGGGGAAGGCCCCGCGGCGGCTCTG